>DNHN01000187.1 GCA_003485825.1 Bacteroidota bacterium
GGGACAATATTCTTAGATGAGATAGGTGAGTTGCCCCTTGAAACGCAGAGTAGACTGCTTCGTGTGTTGGAAAATGGAGAGTTTATCCGCGTAGGAAGTAGTAAGGTCCAAAAGACAGACGTACGTATTATTACGGCTACCAATAGAGACCTGATTACTGAAGTGGACCGAAATAAGTTTAGAGAAGATTTATATTATAGACTATCTACCTTACCTATTGCGGTTCCACCATTGAGGGAGAGACCTGGAGATGTGGTCCTCTTGTTTCAGAAGTTTGCCTTTGATGCATCGGAGAGATACAGACAAGAGTCTTTTGAGCTGAGCTTAGACGCAGAAGCGATTTTAATGAATTATCGGTGGCCAGGGAATATTCGCCAGCTAAAGAATATAGCAGAACAAATCGCAGTACTGGAGCAAGGTCCTCGAATAGATACAGATACCATACGCAAGTATTTGCCAGCCAGAGCAGAGAATAACCTTCCTGCACTTTTCAAAGAAGCAGGTAGAGAGAGTGATGTGTCAGAAAGAGATATTTTTTATAAAGTACTCATAGACCTTAAAAAAGACGTATCCGAGCTGCGCAAAGTCGTTTTTGGCATGCTGGATAATAATGATACTACTGAGGAGGCTACAGACAGAGGTGCGGCCAACTTTACCCGTCTTTTAAGTAATGAAAATACAAGTAATGAGTCTAACTATGCTCCCACGCACAGTGGGCATCACGAGGAGGATGATGACGTATACGACCATGTCGTTATAGAGGATAAAGACTCCGTAAGTGAACACGAGGTACTCTCGCTAGAGGCAAAAGAGGAAGAACTGATACGAAAGGCACTGCTCAAAAATAATGGCAGAAGAAAAAAAGCAGCTAAGGAGCTCGGAATATCTGAGCGTACCCTGTATCGTAAAATCAAACAATATGAAATCGAAAGCTAGCGCTAGTTTAATGGGGATGTTGATTGGAGCAGTTGTTATGCTCTCTTCATGTGGATTTTATTCGTTCAGTGGTACGAGTATCCCTTTGGAAGTAAAGACCTTTTCAGTGTCATTCTTTGAAAATAATGCTTCCATAAACTCGCCATTGCTGAGCCAAACCCTTACTGAAGGACTAAAACAAAAGTTTATTTCAGAGACGAATATGAGTATTACTGAGAAGGAGGGAGACTTTGACTTTAGTGGAGAAATTACGAATTTCACAGTAAGTCCAGCTTCTGCTCAGAGTTCAGATGTCGCTACACTCAATAGGCTCACTATCGTTGCTAATGTGAAATTGGTATGTAAAAGCGATCCCAAGTTGTCGTTTGAGCAGTCATTTTCAAACTTCAAAGATTTTGATGCTACCCAGGATTTTAATGCAGTAGAAAATGAATTGGTAGAGGAAATCTCTGATATGCTCATACAGTCTATTTTTAATAAAGCGGCAATTAATTGGTAGGTAACCGTCTAGACATACCCGCACTGATTCAGTATCCGAATAGAATAGGAGAGGAAGAGATACTTCTACTCACGGACGAGCTTAAAAATAAACCTTGGTGCGCTACGTATCAGGTGCTTTTATCGAAGGGTTATGCCAATATAGATTCATATTTGCAAGGCAAACACCTGCGTTTAGCGAGTACATACATAGGGGATAGAGTGGTGCTTTTTGATATGATGCATCAGCTCAAAGAAGAAGCAGATAACCAGAAAGAAACGGCTATCGATTCAAAAGTAAGTGAGGAAGAAGTCGCTACATCGCTGAATGAAACAAGCATAGAAAGTGACACGGAGGTAGTAGCTGAGCATAAAGTAGCTGCGGATGTTCAAGAAGAAATAGAGACTACAGCGACTGTTGAGGAAGCCAAGATAGAGTCTAAAGAAGAATCCATTGCTGAAGATGTAGTGTCTCCAGAAGAGGTTAATGCACAGGATACGAATCTAGAGGAGTCTGTAAGTATAGATGAGCAAGAAGGATTGTCTCCTGCAACATCGCCAATAGATTTTGATAAACTTATCAAGTACGACCCCATAAAGGAGTTAGAAGCTTTGAAAGTTGTTAAAACTCCGCCTAAAGAGTCGCTTAGTTATGATACGGTAATCTATAATACGGAAGAGGAACTTACTAAACTCATTGAGCAACGAGAAGATGCGGAAGAAAAAGGGGAGCAAGACTTTGCTTCGTGGCTCAACAATATTGGAGAAGATAAAAAAGAAGCTACTCCTGCGCGAAAGTCTCCCGACAAAGTACAACAGCTATTGGACCAGTTTTTAGCTACTAAACGTAAGCGACCTATTCAAAGCCGTGCTTTTTATAATGCCCAGAATAAAGCAGAAGAAAGCGAAGTAGATAGTATGAATGTGGTAAGTGAGACATTACTAGAGCTTTATGTAAAACAAGGACACTACCTTAAAGCCATAAAAGGGTACCAAAAATTAAGTTTGCAAAATCCTGATAAATCAGCGTATTTTGCCGCCCGAATTACGGAATTAGAAGAACTTCAAAAAGAACAATAAACACCATGTTTACAACATTAATAATCATAGCTATTATAGCAGCCATTCTACTTATATTGGTAGTCCTAGTACAAAATCCAAAAGGAGGAGGAATCGCAGCTAACTTTTCTGCTGCTAATCAAATAGCAGGTGTGAAAAAAACCAACGAGTTTGTAGAGAAAGCAACTTGGACACTAGCTCTTGTTCTGGTATTAGCTGCTGTGGGAAGTAGATTTGTCTATGCTCCAGATACAGCGAAGCAAAATGAGTTTTTAGAAAGAATAGAGGAGTCTACTCCGTTAGCTCCTACAAACACCGGTGTAGATGCACCATCTAGCCCAAGTACACCTGCTACGACTCAACCTTCTAATCCTTCGAATACTCCTAGCAATGCAGAGATGCAAGAAATGCTAGAGGGTGCAGAAGTGGAAGTAGATTTAACAGACTAAATACATTCTAGTGATGGTAAAATATAAGCCCGTTTTTACGGGCTTTTTTTGTGCCTTAAAAACGGCAATAAGTAAGTAATTCAAGTCTTGCTTATGGACGTACATCATTCTGACTCATCTGTTTGCTGACACTATGACTTATCTCGGTGTTAAAATGTCGTTTTTTAGCTATTGGCATAGAGTATGATTGGGTGGAAGTACAATATATAATTTTAATACAAAAATGAACATAAAACCATTATCAGACAGAGTATTGGTAGAGCCAGCAGCTGCGGTAACGCAAACTGCAGGAGGTATCTACATTCCAGATACTGCCAAAGAGAAACCACAGAAAGGGACTGTAATTGCAGTAGGCCCAGGTAAAGTGGATGAACCTACTACTGTAAAGGTTGGTGATACCGTCCTTTATGGCAAGTATTCAGGTACAGAGCTAGCCGTAGATGGCAAGGATTTATTAATAATGAGAGAATCAGATATTCTCGCAATTGTTTAATTTCATTTTAACGAATAAAAAATAAGAAAATGGCAAAGCAAATATTATTTGATACCAAAGGCAGAGATAAACTCAAAAAGGGAGTAGATCAATTAGCGAATGCAGTAAAGGTGACATTAGGACCTAAAGGCAGAAACGTAGTTATTGATAAGAAATTTGGATCTCCTAACATCACTAAGGATGGTGTGACCGTTGCAAAGGAAATAGAACTGAAGGACGCCGTGGAAAACATGGGCGCTCAAATGGTGAAAGAAGTAGCGTCTAAAACTGCAGATATAGCAGGTGACGGTACTACTACCGCTACCGTTCTTGCTCAGGCTATTGTAGCTGGGGGATTAAAGAACGTAGCAGCAGGTGCTAATCCTATGGACCTCAAAAGAGGAATAGATAAAGCAGTATTAGGAATCAAAGCTAGTCTTGCGAAACAAAGCGAGAAAGTAGGTGATGATTTTGATAGAATAGGTCAAGTAGCATCTATATCTGCAAACAATGACGAAGTGATTGGTAAACTCATAGCAAACGCTATGAAAAAAGTAGGGAAAAGCGGTGTAATCACGGTAGAAGAAGCTAAAGGAACTGAGACTGAAGTGAAAATAGTGGAAGGTATGCAGTTTGACAGAGGATACCTATCTCCTTACTTTGTGACTAACACCGAAAAAATGGAAGCTGACTTAGAATCTCCGTATATTCTTATATGCGATAAGAAAATAAGTAGCATGAAGGAACTTCTTCCTATTCTAGAGCAAACTGCTCAAACAGGTAAACCATTAGTCATTATATCTGAGGAAGTAGAAGGAGAAGCACTTGCCACTCTAGTAGTGAATAAAATCAGAGGCTCTCTCAAAGTAGCTGCTGTGAAAGCTCCTGGATTT
>DNHN01000258.1:0-2497 GCA_003485825.1 Bacteroidota bacterium
AAGCCGGAAAACTTGCATGGCAAGGAGAGTATATCTACTCCGCTCATCGCAATACATGGCCGCCCTTTATGAGCCTTGCTGCCATACCTCTTTATGGCCTTGACGGTATTAGTTTTTATGGTCTTAGATTACTTTGGCTGATAGGTATAGTAGTAACCTATTGGTATATATTCAAGTGGATATTCTCTTATTTTTTAAACAAACGATTAGTTTTTAGGCTAAAAAGCAGTGAGTTAACTACTATTTCTCTGACCAACCCCTTATTTTTAGTACCATTCTTACTAAACTTTAGAATTTTCATAGAGGAAGTCAGTAATCTACAAGTGAATGTAACCATTCTTGCAGTTTGTCTTTTAGCATTAATCTTAACGTTAAAACAACGCTATTTTTGGGCAGGAATACTTTTAGCTTTAGTTATCAGTACCAAGGTGTACCCTATTATTTTACTCCCTTTCCTCCTTTACAAAAGAGAATTTAAAACGACGCTTTGGACAGTGATTGGTTTAGGTCTAACTCACATCGCTGTACTCTTTTACTTTGGGGACGGAAGCACCACGTTATATACACAGTGGTATACCAAACAGGTAGCAGATGGACTACAATGTATTCATTATAACCAGTCCATATGGAGTCTCTTCTGTGGCCTATTTTCAGAAACCTCACGATTTGATGGATGGTATTTCAACATCGCTAGTCTCACTATAAGTCAAACTAAACTAATCACTATCAACACTATATTACTTATTGGACTCTGGGTAGCTCGCCTATTTTATAGGAGTAGAAAACAAGAACACTCGCTTGCCATCCAATGGTTACTCGTGCTTTCTTTCATCCCTGTATTTTCACCTTTGGCTTGGAAGTGCTATTTCGTTTTTCTGATGCCCGTAACGCTGTTACTCTATGCAAAATACCGAGGTACTCCTAAAAGTAAATGGGTTATCATCCCACTCTTACTGTTCACTTTTACGTCTGAACTCTTTATAGGGAATGTATGGTCCGATTATACTGAAGCTGCAGGTATCATTACCCTAAGCTCACTTTTCATATCTTTGTTTTCAACCTATTTTTTAACATATAAAAATGAACAAATACGTCTATCTAGCTCTGGCACTAGCAGCTTGTAACAAAGCTCCAAAAAAAGAAACTTTAAAAATTGCACCTCCTTCTGAGTGGGTACAAAATGCCACTATCTACGAAGTCAACATCCGTCAGTATACTCCTGAAGGAACTTTTGCTGCCTTTGAGGAGCGACTGCCAAAGCTCAAAGAGCTTGGCGTAGATATCCTCTGGTTTATGCCTATACAACCCATTGGCAAGAAAAACAGAAAAGCTGTAGGGGACTCCTTCGTTTCAGATTTCACTAACCCAGATTATGATAAATACTGGGGTAGCCCGTATTCTATCTCTGATTATACTACTACCAATCCTAGATACGGCAGTGTAGCAGATTTTAAGAGGATAATAACTAAATGCCACGAAATGGATATTAAAGTAATTCTAGACTGGGTGGGAAATCACACTGCCTGGGATAATTCTTGGATATCAGAGCACCCAGAGTGGTATACACACGATAGTACGGGTCAAATAACCGACCCAATAGGTGAGGATGGAATTAGCTGGGATTGGACAGATGTAGCGGATCTCAACTATGACAATAAAGAAATGCGTAATGAGATGATTAAAAGTATGCAATTTTGGGTAGAAGAATGTGACCTTGATGGGTTTCGCTGTGATGTAGCCATGGAAGTTCCTACAGACTTTTGGAATGAGGCGACTGCCGCTCTTCAGAAAATAAAGCCACTTTTTATGCTAGCAGAGAGTGAAACACATAAGCCAGATCAGTTTGACTCAGCGTTTCAGGCTTACTATGCTTGGGAAATGCTTCACGTGTATAAGAAAATCTATGATGATCAAGTCCAGCCTGCAGAGGTGCTTAAAGTATTAAGAAACAAGGACAGTATTAACGGCACAAATGTTTTCCCGATGAACTTCATCACCAATCATGATGAAAATAGCTGGAACGGTACAATAGGCGAACGTCTCAAAGAATCATGGAAATCTATGGCCGTACTTAGCTACTCTCTAAGAGGTATGCCTCTGATATATAGTGGTCAGGAAGTAGGACTCAACCACAGACTTAGCTTTTTTGGTAAAGATAGTATTAACTGGGATGCAGAGAATGCTTCCGAATACTACGAGTTTTATAAAAAGCTCAACACTCTAAAAGAAGAGCCCTCTTTTGCCATCAATAGCCCGATAAAGTATGACGAGGAATATGAAAATAAGGATCTGCTCATAATAGATAGAGGTGAAAATGCCCAATACCGTGTAATTCTTAACCTATCCACTAAAAATTGGCAAATTATTGGTCATGATATAGGCTTGGCTAACGGTTACAACACACACGACTCTTACTTACTTGGTCAGGACGGTACATTGGGAGCGTGGGGATATGCTATTCTCAAAAAGAAATAAAAAAGGTGCCTTATAAATGCTG
>DNHN01000258.1:2602-4619 GCA_003485825.1 Bacteroidota bacterium
TAGTAGAAGCAGAATGCTTTTTTCATAAGAATAGTCGAACTCAGGTTAAAAGTAAAAGAAAAGGCCGAGCAGAAACAATGTGTTTACAAGAACAACAATCAGCAGTATTTTTAAATGTAAGGGCTTCATGTTAGTTTAAGTATATCAAATTTAGAGCCATATGTATCTTGAACGTATATTAGCCGAGTAATATTATCGTAATTTTGAAAAACCAATCTCAATACAAGGAGCTACTACAACAAGCCAAAGCATTAGTAGACAGCGAAGTGGATGACATCGCCAATATGGCGAATGTTTCCAGATTAATTATGGAACATTTCCCAAATCACTGGATCGGTTTCTATAGAGTAGTAGGAAACACTCTTATATTGGGTCCATTTCAAGGTCCAATAGCCTGCACTAGTATTGGTTACGGTAAGGGAGTTTGTGGCACTGCATGGCAAACTATGCAGACACAACTAGTAAATGATGTGCACCAGTTCCCTGGACATATAGCCTGCAGTGCTTTGAGTAATTCTGAGATTGTAGTGCCGTGTATCAGAGATGGTGAAGTATACGCTGTGCTCGATATAGATAGTACGGAATACGCTGCATTTACGGAGTTAGATAAAAAGTACCTCGAAGAGTTAGTGAGCTACCTATGAGTTTTACTCAAAAATATTCGGATTGGTTTAGGAGGATACTTCCTTCACCTTTTAGCATAGCCATTCTGCTCACTATAGTTACGCTACTATTGACGGTATTCGTTTCAGATAAGTCAACCTCTGAGTTAGTCGTAGCTTGGCAAGAAGGCCTATGGAGCAGTGACTTGCTAGCATTTGCCTTCCAAATGATGCTCATGCTCGTACTCGGTCATACACTAGCTTTGAGTTCATTCTTTGATACACTTATTGCTTGGTTAGTAAAACCAATCAAAACTACCGCTCAAGCGGCAGCCGTAGTAACCTTTACTACCATTGTAGTCGCTTTTTTCAATTGGGGCCTTGGTTTGATTTTTGGAGCTATTCTCGCTCGAAAATTAGGAGAAAGCTTCACCAAAAAGCAACTTCCACTTAATTACCCATTGATTGGAGCCTCAGGATATGTAGGTTTAATGGTCTGGCATGGTGGTATTTCTGGCAGTGCCCTTACTAAGGTAGCAGAGAGCGGCCATCTTAGGTCTATCGGTCATAGTACGTCACTTCCTGAAGCCATTTATTATGGAGATACGGTCTTTAGCAGTATGAATCTGACTGCATTTGCATCCTTATTGATTTTCATACCAGCGATTTTTTATCTATTGGGTAAACAGGTGAAAGCTGAAGTTCCTAAAATCAAGTCTGTAGTTGTAAATAGCGCCCAAAGTTCTCATTTAATAGGTATGGAAAAGCTTGATCAAAGTTCCATTGTAAGTAAAACCATTGGCATACTTATGGTAGGATTTGCTGGATATTTAGCTATCCGTTTTGAAGGGCCATTTCTAGGATACATCACTCCAAATTACATTAATTTTAGCTTGTTAGCATTGTGCCTCCTACTCCACACTAACTTTAGTTCATTTCTAAACGCCATCGACGACGCTATTAAGGGAAGTTCTGGTATTCTCATCCAGTTTCCACTCTACTTTGGCATTCTAGCACTAATGCAGAGTGGTGGTCTCATAGCGCTTATCTCCAACTGGTTCATCGCAGTATCTACTGCCAATACACTCCCACTCTTTACATTCTTCAGTGCGGGAATAGTGAATATTTTTGTACCTAGCGGAGGCGGGCAATGGGCTATACAAGGTCCTATCCTACTAGAAGCTGCCACTAAACTATCGGTACCATTACCAAAAATGATACTTGCCATGACCTACGGAGACCAACTAACTAATATGCTTCAGCCTTTTTGGGCATTACCGTTACTTAGTATTACAGGATTAAAGGCTAAGGAGATCCTGCCTTTTACACTCATTTTATTCTTATTGGGGCTATTGATATTTGTAGGTGTGTTGATGGTGTTTTGATTCTCGGTACAACGATGCACAAAGCATCGC
>DNHN01000257.1 GCA_003485825.1 Bacteroidota bacterium
TTCACGCATACTACAGCATGGACACCAGCTGCGGTAGGTTCTTATGATATTACAGTTGCATTAGGCAGTATTAACGGAGGTGCTGATGAAAAAACTGATAATGACAATGAGCAGTCTTTTGTAGTTAATGTTTATGAGAGTGCTCCTACACGAGTACCTTTTTATGAAGTATTTACAGGATCTACTTGCCCACCTTGTACTCCGGGTAATGCTAATTTTCATAACATCATAGACGGACAAAGAGAAACTGAATGTACTTATATTAAGTATCAACAAAACTTCCCAGGTTCTGGAGACCCATATGCTTCTTCTCAATCTGTAGGTAGAAGAAATTACTACGCTATTAACTCTATACCTCGCATGGAAATAGACGGAGGATGGGACGGAAACGCAAACAGTTTCACACCAGCTCTTCACACACAGGCACTAGCTAATTTCAGCTTAGTAGAATTAGATGCTACTTTTGATAAATGGGGACAGTCAGTGGTGACTACTATTAATGTAGATGCAATTAAAAACCTAAACAATGTAAGTGTATACGCAGCAGTTCTTGAAACGTACAACGATAAGAACGTTAAGACCAACGGTGAAACTGAGTTCCTACACGTATTTAAGAGATTTATGAGTCCTACTTCAGGAGAGTCTATTAATATAATCTCAGGTACGCCTACTTCTAAAACCTATCAAGTAGATTTCAAAGGAGAATATAAATTAGCTTCTAGTGGACAGCAATCTAGTTGGATCAATATCAATACAAACCATGATGTAGAGGATTTCAATAACCTTAAAGTAGTAGTATGGATTCAAGATAATGCAACAAAGGAAGTACTACAATCTACCTATGCAGAAGAGGTTAAACTGGGAGTTAAAGATGTAACTAAAGCGATAAATGCAGGAGTATCTCCAAACCCTACAGCTGGTGTAGCTAATATAGCTCTTAGCTTAACGCAAAACTCAGACGTAAACGTAAGTCTAACCAATGCAATGGGTCAAGAAATCAATGCATACACGTTTAACAATGTAAACGCAGGAGAAAACACATTAAACCTCAACATTAGCGACTATGCTGAAGGAGTTTACTTCTTTAACATTGTGACTAGCGAAGGGTCAACTACTAAGAAAGTAATTCTTTCTAAATAAGTTTAGTAAAGACTAATCCATATAAAAAGAGGCATACGGTGTATGCCTCTTTTTTATTGTCCTAAATTTGCACTTGTGTTTGTATCCGGATTTACTTTTATAAAAAATGCTGTAAAGCTAGACTATCCTGTAAAGGAGGCCATACTTTCCATACTTCCGCTAGTGGATGAAATGGTAGTAGCCGTAGGTTTAAGTGAAGATAGCACTCTTGACTTAATCCAATCTCTTGGTGATAAAATTAGAATAGTGGAGACAGTATGGGATGATACACTAAGAGAAGGAGGGAAGGTGTTAGCAGTAGAAACCGACAAAGCTTTTGATGCTGTCTCAGAAAAAGCTGATTGGTGCTTCTATATTCAAGGAGACGAGTGTGTACACGAGAAGTATCATTCCGAAATAACCTCTAAAATGGAAACCTACCAAAAAGATGATACTGTGGATGGACTCCTTTTTGATTATGCACACTTTTATGGCAGTTATGATTATTTAGGGGATAGCCGTACTTGGTATCGCAAAGAAATCCGTATTATCAAGAATGATAAAAGTATTCGGAGTTATAAAGATGCTCAAGGTTTTAGAAAAAAAGGTAAAAAGCTGCGTGTAAAACCCATTCAAGCGGAAATCTATCACTATGGCTGGGTAAGACACCCACGCTACCAAATGGCTAAATTACGCGAAGCCAATAAGTTGTGGCATGATGATGCTTATATCGACAAGAAATTTGATGCATCCAAGGATTTTGACTATTCTGAGATTGATTCTATAAAACCGTTTACAGGTTCTCACCCTAAAGTGATGCACGAACGAATAAGTGCTATGAACTGGAAGTTTGATAAAGATCCAAGTATAAAATCATTTGGTCTAAAGCTTCGATTCTTGTATGGTATAGAAAAGCTTACTGGTTGGAGAATAGGAGAGTATCAAAACTACAGGATAGTCTAATCTAACGGTATGGCTTAATGGCCCGAATTCTTAAGTGCTTGGGCTTTTGCTAGCATGTGCTCATATACTGAGCTCCATCCGTACCACCGCTCAGTTTCACTGAAACTTTCATTGTGCCATAGACTTATAAATAAGCCATTCACGGCATATACCTTGTCCATCAGCTCACCTATCGTTTTAGTAGCTTCTGTAGGCGACTCTCCACGATAGTGTAACGGGGTGATATCCATCGCACAAAATGGTATCAATCTGAGATCTGATTGCACATTATTCTCTAAATCAAACCAATAAAAAGGGGCAGCTATACCCGCTCTAAACCCTAAATGAGTGCTATAGCCCATCGTATAATCTTCTTGAATACCACACTGCAGCAAGTGTCTATAGGTCTTTGGCATAGAATGCATCAAAAAATGCTGCCGTGATGTATAAATAGGCCTCTCTAACATGGCAGTTAATCTACTGATTTCTTGTGCTACTCGATATTCTTCATCATTACTTTGATAGGAGGGATGTATACCCACTGATGCATCCGTATCCAAGGATTTTATCAACTTAACGAAATTAGAATTATCATAGGGAGTATTCTTATCATACTTACCATAATCACCAAGCAAGATAAAGTAGTGTGGCGACAAAGAAAATTTAGTCTCAAGTGTCTTGTGCCAGTGAAATGCTTCATAAAAAGGATCCTTTTTCAAATTGAAGAGCACCGGCCATCGATCTCTAAAATTTTCCCATTTACCTTCCTTTATATCCCTAAAGGTTCCCAATACATTTCGCAATCCCCCCTTGTGCTTAAATTTCCAAGCTTGGTCGACATCTATGGTGCTGAGATATTCAAATTTTCGAGAGTGAAAAGTTAGGCTTTCGTCTACTTTTTTTAATATTTCTCTAATCCTAAGTGC
>DNHN01000210.1 GCA_003485825.1 Bacteroidota bacterium
AAGATGACTTTTTGAAAAAAGCAAAAGCACGAGCTTCTAAGTAGGATGCTCTCATTATCTAAGACGGTACAAGCAAAGGAAGACCTGTATGAGATTTGGCATTTCATTGCTATAGAAAAACAAAACCCATTGAATGCAGATGCATTTGTATTTCAGCTAGATGCTGCTTTTCAAGTCACTGTCCGTACACCAGAAATTGGCGTTATGAAAGAAGAATACTCAAAGAACATTCGACAATACATATTTGGTAATTATCTCATCTTTTATTTGATTAGAATCGATGACATTCAAATTGTAAGGGTTTTGCACGGTAAAAGAGATGTTCCTAACTTGTTTGAACCTTGAACCTTGAACCTAGCCATAGACATATACTACCATGATAAAGGAGCCACTTGCGTGGGTGTTCTGTTTGAATGGGAAGACGCAGCACCGAGTAAGGTGATACGAGCCTACCTGGATGAGGTGGAGGAGTATGTACCTGGAGAATTTTATAAACGCGAGCTGCCGTGTGTGATGGCTGTGATATACCAAGTGAAGCAATTCAAGGTAGACTGCATAGTGTTAGATGGTCATGTTCAGCTAGGAGATGGCCAAAAAGGCCTTGGAGAGTATGTGTACCAAGCGGTAGACGAAATTTATCCTGTCATTGGTGTTGCCAAAAGTAGTTTTCATGGGAATGCAGAATATGTACGGGAGGTGAGGAGGGGAGAGAGTGAAAATCCACTGTATGTATCTGCCATAGGATGTGATCTAGATGAAGCTGCTGAGTGTATTCAGAATATGCATGGTGCGCATCGCATTCCTACGCTACTAAAGGAAGTGGATAGGTTAGGCCGTCGCTTCGATACATCCGCTTAACAGCGAACACTCAGCACGACAACCTTATTTTATTAATGAAACTAGTCAAAACTCTTTTTAGATAAATCTTTGAGTGAGCCTAAATTGTTATTTATCAATGCTTCTTTCTTTTTTCTAGACCAACCTTTGAGCTGCTTTTCTCTAGCAATAGCCTTATCAATGTACTGAAACATTTCAGAGTACACCAAGTTTATTGGTTGTCGGTTAACTGTGTACCCACTCTTGTCTAATCCATTTGAATGTTCATCAAGACGACGTGGGATATTATTTGTAACGCCAATATAATAACTGTTGTCGGCACATAAAAGGATGTAGACGTAGTAAATTTTATTCACTGAAGCAAAAACTTAAGTTTTGGTACATACGAACCGTTGTCGTTAGCTTTTTGTCATCCTGAGTGTTCGCCGTGGCGAATGTACCGAAGGGGACAAAAAAAAACTCCCTCCGCCAGTGGCGAAAGGAGCTTCTCCTGGTATTATATCTATCTTGTTATGCAGCGTTTATCGATGTGTGCTCCATCATCTTACGCATATTGTTGAGTGCATATCTCATCCTGCCCAATGCAGTGTTGATACTCACTCCTGTCATAGCGGATATTTCTTTAAAGCTAAGATCTCCGTAGTGTCTTAGGATAAGAACTTGTCGCTGTTCTTCTGGTAGTTTATTGATAACAGCACGCACCAGGTTTTCTTTCTCGTTTCGAATCATTTGTTCCTCACGATTATCTACTGCTAGTTTTATCTTGCGAAAAACGTCTTCGCCATCGCTACTCGTTACTGTAGGCATACGCTTCATTTTACGGAAATAGTCGATAGCCATATTGCGAGCGATACGAATAGCCCAAGGCAAAAACTTTCCTTCCTCATTGTATTTACCTTTTTTCAGGTTTTTAATGATTTTGATAAATGTCTCTTGAAAGAGATCCTCTGCTATATAACTATCCTTTACAATAAGAATGATAGTTGTGAAGATTCTTTCCTTGTGACGATTGATGAGCATTTCAAGACACGCTTCGTTGCCTTGGACATACTGCTTTACTAGATTTTGATCTGTGATTTTTGAAGATTGCATAATACCTATTTATTACTTAGTTGAATGAAATGAAAACTGTGTTTTTAACTAGTATAGGTATATCTTATAAGCGTTCTTCTTTTTTAATGTTACCACTAAAATAGAATAAAAAATCTAAAGTCCCAAATTATTGTTTAGATATTAGACTATTTAGGTCAAATTTGTGCCCCTTTGGTTCACAGAGGACATTTACATGACAAAACAGAAGTACATCGATATACAAAACGCTCATTTACATAACCTTAAGAATGTAAATGTAAAAATACCACGAAATCAACTTACTGTAGTGACAGGATTGTCAGGGTCTGGCAAGTCATCTTTAGTGTTCAATACACTTTACTCAGAAGGTCAGCGACGCTATGTGGAAAGTCTGAGCAGTTATGCGCGTCAGTTTCTAGGAAGACTGGAAAAACCGATGGTAGATAACATCAGAGGACTTACACCGTGTATAGCAATAGAGCAAAAGGTAAATACACGCAACCCAAGAAGTACTGTAGCTACGAGTACAGAGTTATATGATTATTTAAAATTACTCTGGGCTCGCGTGGGTAAGACCATATCACCCATAAGTGGAAAGGAAGTAAAAAAGCACAGTACGAGTGATGTGATAACGTATGTGCTTGATTTAGAACTTGGAACACCGATATACATCTGTTATCAACCAGCTAGCGAGCAAGCGAATGGGTACTTAGAGACCGCTATGCAAAAAGGCTACAGTAGAATCTGGACAAAAGGAGAAGTACTGAAAATTGAAGACGCCATAGGCAACACTAAAATCAAAGACTACTACGTACTTGTAGACCGATTAAAAGCCACCACAACAGATGATGATTACAAGAGTAGATTGTCGGACTCTATAGAGACAGCTTTTTGGGAGGGAGAAGGTCAATGTACCATCATTACAGATGTAGATCAGCAGACCTTTAACAATAAGTTTGAGCTGGATGGTATGAGCTTTGAAGAACCCTCCGTAAACCTCCTTAGTTTTAATAATCCGTATGGCGCGTGCAGCGAATGTGAAGGTTTTGGAAGCATAATAGGCATTGATCCTGAGCTGGTGATACCTAATCGCTCATTATCTGTATATGAAAATGCCATAGCGTGCTGGAAAGGAGAAACACTTAGCCAGTGGAGAGATGATTTTATAGCCTCTTCTACAAAAACTAATTTTCCAATACATCGAGCTGTTTCTGAGCTCACAAAGAAGGAGCTTGATTTACTTTGGCAGGGAAATAGTCAAGTGAATGGACTCAATGACTTCTTTAAAT
>DNHN01000196.1 GCA_003485825.1 Bacteroidota bacterium
GCAAATAGTCCTGCACTGTCAAATCCTTTTACCGCTTGAAGTGCAAGTGACTCACACGCTGCGTTGGTTTCTTCACTCAGGCTGCTGGGTGCTATGAGGTAGTCCATTAGGTTACTTCGTGGGTCAAAAACCATCTCACACGGCGGGTACGTAGAAGTACTTCCGTTTTGCGCTACGGCTACTATCACTGATACTTCTATGGCATTGTTGGCTAGTTTTTCTATAACGTAACCGTGCTCACTGTTCAGGCTATTGTCTTGGGCAGCTAGCAATGCAGCAAATTTTTCTTTAGTGAGCAGTTGTACTCCTTTGCCGTCGTATCCACCTTTTCGGTGTTTTAGTACAAATCTATCTTGTGGCCAAGCAGCTACTTTATCAGATAGGTTTTCGATAGTAGCAAGGGCAAAGTCTAGTGTTGCCACACCGTTATTGGCATAGTATTCCTTTTGCAATCCTTTGTCTTGTATAATGGAGAGTACGGAGGGTTTTGGGAATACCGGAGTTCCGTCTTTTTCTACCCTTACTAGAGCTGCTACATTCACATGTTCTATCTCGTAGGTGAGTACATCGGCCTTGGTAGCAAGTAGCTGAATATCTTCAGCTACTTGCAGTGAACCAACTAGTTGATTTTGGCAAACTAAGCTGGCTGGACAGTCCTTAGATTTTTCCAGAAAAATAAATGAAGTATTGGTCGGAGAACCCGCTTCAAATAGCATTTTACCCAATTGTCCACCTCCTAATACGCCTATGGTTTTTGTCATAATTATTCTCTACGCTTTGCAAATGTTAATAATAAATTGGACTAGGGTCTTAAAGTTTCTAAATTTGTTAAAAACAAATCGCTTTTGAAGCGAGGGTAACTTAATTAAAAGTAATATTCATGAAATCAATTCTTACCGCCATCCTTTTAATGGGAACGTACACCTTTACCTCTGCTCAGTGTATGATAGAACCCTGGTCACTGCAGAAGCGAGTGGATAAAAGCTCCGACATTGTAGAAGCACGTGTAATAAGTCAAGAGGGCAGATGGGATGCGCAAGAACATAGCATTTATACCATACACACACTTGAGGTTTTTAAAGTCTTCAAAGGGACGGTAGGCATCCAGACTATAAAGCTAGTTACAGAAGGGGGAATAGTAGGGAGTGAGATGCTCAAAGTATCTCCATGCTTGGAGCTAGCTGTCGGCGAAACGGGTATATTTTTACTGGAAGAAAATAGGGTAGACCTAAACTCCGCAGGCAAGATGTACAAGCCGTCTAGCTCTATACAGTCATTTATTCAGTACGATTTAGTTTCAGTAGATGCGTATGATATACAAAAGACATACACGAGTATATCCTTTGATCTATACAAAGATTTAGCCGCAGCTACAGGCTCAAGTTACCTAGAAATCACCCCGTTTGATGCCGAAAACAACAACAAGAAAATAAAAGCATTAGCTCCTCCAACGATTTCGTCGTTTTCTACGTCTACAGTAACCTCTGGGACGAGCACAGAGTTAACGATCAATGGCTCTAATTTTGGTTTTGGAAGAGGTAGTGGCAAAGTAGGTTTTAAAGACGCAAATTTTGGTGACCGAAGGTACTATTATCCGCCCTCTGCTTGGGGATATACCTCCTGGAGCAACAGTCAGATAAAAGTGATAGTGCCTTCTAGAGCCGGTACTGGAGTCATTCAAGTGATTAATAATCTAGGGGAATCTGGTGAATCTACCGTGGACCTTACGGTAGACTGGTCTCATTTAAACATTACTAGTTTTTCCCCGTCTTCTATTTCTGATACGCCATATTATGAGTTGCAGCACGTGGATGATAATAATTTAGGCGGCTATACTTGGCAGATGACTTCTGAGTTTGCAGCGAATTCTGGTGCTGTTGCGGCATTTACGCGCTCTTTAAATGAGTGGAAGTGTGAGACAGAGATGAATTGGGAACTTGGAACGAATACCACGTTGGATACCGCCCTAAGTGATGAAGTGAATATTGTAGAGTTTACGACTTTCGGCGATAGCAGGTTGGGTGTATGTCGAAGTTATTACTCTGGTTGTTTTATTAGTGGAGGTGCAGACATGAGATGGTACGTAAAAGAGCTAGATATTTCATTTGACAGAACATACAATTGGTACTACGGTACGGTAGGACCAGCGGCTAATCAGTTTGATTTTGAAAGTGTAGCCACACACGAGCTCGGTCACGGTCATCAACTGGGACATGTGCGAGCCAGTGAAAAGGTCATGCACTATAGCATAGGAAATGGTCAGCGGAAACCTGAATTATCCATTACAGACATTGCAGCAGGTGACTACATTCGAGCTAAGAGTGTAACAAACGCCGTGTGTAGCAAGGGTAAAATGATTGCAGGAACTTGTGTAACAGCACCTCCTGTAGCAAATATTGGAGTTAGCGAAACGAATGTGTGTGAAGGCATTGACATTACGTTTTCAGACCTTTCTACCGGAGACAGCATAACTTCTATCGCATGGGATTTTGGAGTAGATGCGTCAAAGGATACCGCTCTAACTGCCGGTCCACACGTGATAAGTTATACTTCAGAAGGGACTAAAACGATACAACTCATAGTTACTAACGTGAATGGGAAAGATACAACCACTCTTACGGTAACAATAAGACCTACAGTAGACGAAGCGCCAGTATTTACGGATATTTCGGATACTGCCTGTATGGTGTCTAAAGTTTATGAAGTTGCGGTAGTAGATGCCGCGTCAGGGTATGACTGGGATTTAAGCGGAGGAGGAGATGTAAAAGCGTTAAATGGGAATAAATATACGGTAGAATGGACGCAAGAAGGAGTGCACACCCTATCGGTAAATGGGAAAAATGATTGTGGATTAGGTCCAGTAGAAACCAAAGACATAACGGTATTAGGGACTCCAGTTTCAGCGTTTACCCAGTTGGAAACTGGTGTAAACGTGGCCTTTACTAACACATCTACGTCAGCGGAATCTTATTTATGGACTTTTGGAGACGGGGCTACCAGCACAGAAGAAAATCCGAGTCATAGGTTTGCGGATAAAGGCGAGTTTACTACTACACTGAAAGCAGAGAATAGATGTGCAGAAAATACGTCTGAAGCTGTACTTATACTCAACTATGGTGCTGGTATTGCGTCCTTAGAGAATAAGTATACCGTGTATCCCAATCCAGTAAATACAGGAGGAAAGGTATTCTTAAAAGGAAGTGTATTTACGGCATATAGACTAATCGATATTTGTGGGGTAGTAGTGCAAGAAGCAAGTGTAAAAAACAACGAGGTACCTATAGGTGTTACTGCCATAGGAATGTATACGCTAGAGATAGTATCTACTGAAGGTACAGCTAGCTATAGGCTACATATTATAGAATAAATAGAAAAAATGGCACGAGTAGTAGTAGGATTATCGGGAGGAGTAGACTCATCAGTAGCCGCATATTTATTACAGCAAGAGGGTCACGAGGTGATCGGAGTTTTTATGAAAAACTGGCACGATACGGATGTCACTATCAGTGAGGAGTGCCCGTGGGAGGAAGACAGTAAAGACGCACTTTTAGTAGCAGATAAGCTAGGAATACCTTTTCATACCATCGATTTCAGTAAAGAATACTACGAGCGGATAGTGAGCTATATGTTCAGAGAGTATGAGAGTGGTCGTACACCTAATCCGGACGTGCTGTGCAATAGAGAAATTAAGTTTGACTCATTTTTGAAGCACGCAGAGAAGCTAGGGGCAGATTATGTAGCTACTGGTCACTACTGTAGAAAGAGAGAAAGCGATACGGGGTTTGAGCTTCTAGCAGGAAAGGACGGGAATAAAGATCAGAGTTACTTCCTCTGTCAAATTAGTCAAGATCAATTGGCAAAAGCGCTTTTCCCTATAGGCGAATTAGAAAAGCCAGAGGTACGCAGAATAGCTAAAGAGCAGGACTTAGTCACGGCAGAAAAGCGAGATAGTCAAGGACTTTGTTTCATTGGGAAAGTAAAACTACCAGACTTTTTAAAGCAGCAGCTCAGGGAAAAGAAAGGAAATGTCGTAGAGATTATGAGAGATTGGTCTGGCTTCCATAGGAACCTAGAAGTTACAGAGGAGTATCATTTCACAGAGACAGACGGTAAAGTCATAGGAGAGCACATTGGCGCACATTTCTACACGGTAGGCCAACGCAAAGGACTAAACATTGGTGGGTATGTGAACCCGCTTTTTATCATTCAGATAAATACAGATACGAATACCGTATACGTAGGTGAGGGTGAAGATCACAAGGGATTGAGTAGACCGGGATTGCTGGTTAGAGAAGAAGATATTCACTGGGTAAAAGAGGTAGATAGGATGAAAGTGGGTGATTCGAAGCATTATAGTACGCGCATACGCTACAGGCAGCCTTTATTTGGAGCTACGCTTACGAAACTAGCGAGTGGTCTTGAAATCAAGTTTGATTCGCCTCAAAAAGCCGTCGCAAAAGGCCAGTTTGCTGCTTGGTACGCAGGTGATGCGCTAGTGGGTAGCGGGGTTATTAGTTAAAAAAGGGGCTGAAATTTTTTGAAAAACTTCAAAAAATGATAGGATTTGGCCTCCTCCGCGTCACGAACTTCCAACGTTCTGCCTGCTAAAGTAAATTAACAAACGTCATTACCGACAAGTCTGGATTTAAGGCCTGTTCTTATACGCATTGGTTGAGCCGGAAATGTAATCGGTGTAAATTTTTCAAATTGCCCAGCCCCTAGGTTCAAAGGAACAACTCTTTTATGGAAATAGTTTCATAAACTTGCCTCAAATTGAAGTCCTTTTGATAAGTATCTTAATGCCAGTGAAAAATGCTGGACCATATCTGAAGCCTTGTTTGGATTCTATCTTAGCTCAGACCCATACAGACTGGGAACTTGTGGCGATCAATGATGGAAGCTCAGACGGTTCGGAGCAGGTGCTAATGGAGTATGCAGATAAACACAAGAACATTACTGTAGCAGGTAGTGAAGGTGTCGGGATAATTTCTGCTCTGAGGATGGCGTCCAGCCTATGCTCGGGTGAGCTCATACATCGTATGGATGCCGATGACTTAATGCCCGCCCACAAGTTAGAATGGATGTCAGACGCTATGGAAAATGGTGCTGTAGTCACAGGTAAGGTGAGCTATTTCTGCGATGAACGAGAAGTAGGGGACGGTTTTTTGAACTATACGGATTGGCTCAACAGTTTGATGGAAGGAGGTGACTTCTGGAGAGATGTATACCGTGAGTGTCCGGTGCCTTCATCCGCTTGGATGATGTATCGTCAGGATTTCGAACGAATTGGAGGTTTCAATTCGGACCTAATGCCTGAAGATTATGATTTGGCTTTTCGAATGTTGAAGTACAAGCTGAGAGTCATACGACTCAATCAAGTGATCCATCACTGGAGAGATAGTGAGACGAGAGTTTCTCGTAATGAGGAGAAGTATTTCCCAATTGCTTATTTACCGCTTAAGGTGCATTATTTTTTAGAATTGCACAGAGACGATAGCAAACCACTTGTGCTTTGGGGTGCTGGTAAAAAAGGTAAGTTAGTCGCAAAAGAGCTTTTAAAGAGGAAGGTATCGTTTACTTGGATTACGAATAATGAAAAGAAGATGGGTAGAGATATTTACGGATTGCTAATACAGTCAGAGGACGGACAGGTATTTGAAAATGCTCAGACGCTTATTTCACTTTCTTCCCCTATAGAAAAAACGGAAGTACAAATACAACTTAATCACGAGGAATTAGTAAATAATCGAGATTACTATTGGTTTTTCTAAGGAGAGAAACCTTAAGGTAATTAAAGGAATTTGTACCTGGAGTGCTACTCTACCTCCTCATAATCAACGTATTCTCCACCTTTTGAGTGGTCTATATTCGACTTGTTACTTGGATTGGAAGGGTTTGCTTTATGGTCTTGTGGCTGCTGTCCATCACGCTTCACAGCATCAGCCACTTTAAATACACGCTTGAAAACCCAATATGCTACTAATCCTATTAAAAGATACTTAAACATTATCTACTTAAGAACATTGATTTCTGGTTATATAATTCTCTAAACACGGGATCTTTTGTGTCTTTCACAAAAATGATTTCTTCACCCGTGGATTTCATCTCAGGTCCTAGCTCCTTATTTACATTGGGGAACTTATTGAAAGAGAAGATCGGTTTTTTAATCGCATATCCTTCTTGTACAGGGCGTACATCAAAGTCTTTAAGCTTCATGTCTCCAAGCATCACCTTCGTGGCTATATTGACATAAGGGACTTTGTAGGCCTTACAGATAAATGGCACAGTTCTACTCGCTCTAGGATTAGCTTCTATCACATATACCTCTTCTTCTTTTACCGCAAATTGTATGTTGAGTAACCCGATGACATTCATAGCTCTTGCTATTTTTTTGGTATACTCTTCCATCTTGTTCTTTACGTTTTCAGATAGACTAAATGGAGGAAGTACAGCTGACGAATCCCCAGAATGTATCCCTGCAGGCTCAATGTGCTCCATCATGCCTACCATTAATACATCTTCTCCATCACAGATACTATCACTTTCTGTTTCTTCTGCTCTGTCTAAGAAATGATCTATAAGTACTTTATTACCAGGCAAGTCTCCCAGTAAATCGATTACAGCTTTTTGTAGATCTTCATCATTGATTACAATCTTCATTCCCTGACCACCCAGCACATAGCTAGGTCGTACAAGTACCGGATAACCTACTTCATGAGCTACTTCTATAGCTTCATATGCATTTTCAGCAACTCCAAATTTTGGATAAGGAATCTCTAAGTCCTTTAGCAGATTAGAGAATGAGCCTCTATCCTCAGCGAGGTCCATGTTTTCAAATGATGTGCCAATTATTTTGACACCGTGATCTCTCATACGCTCACTTAGTTTTAGGGCAGTTTGTCCTCCCAGTTGAACGATTACACCTTCTGGTTTTTCTAACTGAATGATATCCCATAAGTGTTCCCAGAAAATAGGCTCGAAGTAGAGCTTATCCGCTGTGTTGAAATCGGTACTCACCGTTTCTGGGTTGCAGTTGATCATGATGGCCTCATACCCCAGTTCTTGGGCAGCCTTGATTCCATGCACACAGCTATAGTCAAACTCGATACCTTGACCTATTCTATTTGGTCCAGAGCCGATTACGATGACTTTCTTTTTAGTAGATGGCGTGCTCTCATTTTCTCCGTCAAATGTGGAGTAGTAGTAGTTGGTAGGAGAAGTAAACTCAGCAGAACACGTGTCTACCATCTTGTAGACTCTATTAATACCAAGAGAGGTGCGTTTGTCATAAACGTCCATATCAGTGACACCGCCTCCGAGTAAGTGCGCTATTTGTGCATCTGCAAAACCTTTGGTCTTAGCGAGACGTAGTACGTCCGCATCTATATTGTCTAGTGTGAACTTCTTGATTTCCTTGTCCATTTTTACGAGTTCGTAAATTTGCTCAAGGAACCATCGGTCGATTTTAGTGATTTTTTGTATGGAAGTAACGGGTACACCTAGTGCCATAGCATCTTTGATGTGAAACACCCTGTCCCAACTTGGATTCTCTAAACTGTGTATGATTTGCTCTAAATTTTTGAGTTCATATCCGTCTGAACCAAGACCTAATCGTTTGATTTCTAAGGATTGACACGCCTTTTGGAGAGCCTCTTGGAAGCTTCTTCCGATACTCATTACCTCACCCACTGATTTCATTTGTAATCCAAGTGTGGTATCTGCACCTTTAAACTTATTGAAATCCCATCGTGGTATTTTCACAATAGTGTAGTCAATACTTGGCTCAAAGAATGCTGAAGTAGTTTTAGTTACTGGATTCTTAAGCTCATCTAAGTAATATCCTAGTGCAAGTTTTGCGGCAATATTAGCAATAGGGTAACCAGTAGCCTTAGAAGCAAGTGCAGAACTTCTAGATACTCTTGGGTTTATTTCAATGGCAATAATGTCTTCATTTTCTGGATTAACCGAAAACTGTACATTACATCCACCTGCGAATGTTCCTAGATTTCGCATCATATCGAATGCCATGTCTCGCATTTGTTGGAAACACGTGTCGCTTAATGTCATAGCCGGAGCTACGGTGATACTCTCTCCCGTGTGGATACCCATTGGGTCAAAGTTTTCGATAGTACATATTACAGCAATGTTGTCATTACCGTCTCTTAGTAATTCAAGTTCGTATTCCTTCCAACCTAGTACTGCTTGCTCCACAAGTACCTCATGAGTTGGAGAAGCTTCTAGTCCTCGTTTTACCGCTTCGTCAAATTCTTCTTTTTTGTGCACGAAGCCACCACCGTATCCACCCATAGTAAAGGAAGGGCGAATCACTAGAGGGAATCCTATTTGCTGGGCTACTTCTTTAGCTTCTAGGTACGAATTGGCTATTTTAGAGGTGGCAATCGGGACGCCTAACTCTATCATAAAAGATCGGAATAGATCTCTATTTTCAGTTTTTTCAATGGCAGCGATGTCTACACCAATTATTTTAACACCATATTGTTCCCATAAACCTAATTCTTCTGCCTCTATAGCAAGGTTTAGGGCTGTTTGTCCACCCATGGTAGGCAGTACGTGAGTGATACCGGGCTGCTCTTTTAGTATTTGCTCTATGCTTGCCATATTCATAGGGAGTAGGTAGATGTTCTCTGCCATACTCGGATCTGTCATTATGGTAGCAGGGTTAGAGTTGATTAGAGACACTTCTATCCCTTCTTCCCTTAGGCTTTGAGCGGCTTGACTACCAGAGTAATCAAATTCACAGGCTTGTCCGATGATGATGGGTCCACTACCGATGATGAGGACGTGCTTTATACTACTATCTTTAGGCATTTCAGTTTAAAATTGGGCAAAGTTATTTGATAATAGTGAGGTAACAAGATTTGTGGAAAAGGTGGGAAAATGGGAGAGGTATTCTTTAATAAAACACCCATATCATTTCACTTAGCTCTACAGCAAATTGCTGAGCTTGAGAAAAACTGAAAAATGTTAGGCTAAAAATAAAATATAGAAGTCTTCTAATGTCCAAATTTACAATTTGAGTTTGAACTTGTGACTTGTATTTGATCATATCAACTCCTCTTCCTCAAAATAATTGATAATGTGATGACGCAAATACATCTCTTGCTCCAGCATATCCTGGTTGGGTAGTTTTTCTACGAGTTCCCAGACTGGCCAGTCTTTCTCGTCTTTGCCTATTAACCGGTAGTGACCTGAAGTACTTAGTATGCGGCATGTAGCTATATGCATTAGCTGTACCTTTTCCTCTTTTTTAAATTTATCTTGGTGCATTCCCAGCTCACGCATCCCCACTACATAGAGTATAGCACTTAGATCCGGTGTCTTACCAAAACGCGTTTCAAATAACTGTCTTATTTTAAACCACTTATCCTTTATATTTTCTTCCTTTGCTTCGCTCATTTTTCTTTTTGTTGTCGCTTCGATTTTACTTTTTTTAAGGCAGCACTATCTGTCTTACTTTTAAGCGTAAATCTTTTGAGTTTGTATTTGACATTTGAACTTGTATTTGAACAAGCGTTTACCTTGTTTTGTCTTATGCCAACATTGTTGCAAAGATTACTCACCCAAGCCAAATATCGAGGTGTTTTCTTAAAAGTTAATATTGAACAAGGAGAAGCCATCCAAAAGAAAACCCTGTCGAAGCTGTTGGACAAAGCTCAAGACACTGCTTTTGGTCAGCAACATAGATTCAATGAAATTATAGAAAGTGATGCGTTACTGATTGATTATCAAGAGTGTGCTAGGATGGGGGATTACTTGAACATGCTGCCTTGGTGGACTCGTGGGCGCATGGGAGAGGACAACGTCACGTGGCCAGAGCCGATTAAAAATTATGCGGTAAGTTCAGGTACTTCGGACGGGAGTAGTAAGTATATACCGGTAAGTGACCAAATGCTTAAACACATTAGAAGAGCAAGCGTGCGTCAAGTATTAAGCATTATTCAAACGGATGTACCTAAAGATCATATTGCCAAAAAGTGGCTGATGATCGGCGGCAGTACTGAGCTTGAATACAACGGAATGTACTTTAGTGGAGACTTAAGTGGGATTACTACGGGGAGTGTTCCTATTCTATTCCAAAGACTGTCAAAACCAGGAATTCACATTCGGAAGGAAAAAAACTGGACAGAGAAAATAGCGAAGATCACAGATGAGGCGAAAGACTGGGACGTAGGCATGATAGCAGGTGTGCCAGCTTGGGTTAAACTTTTGATGGAGAGTATTATAGATCGTTATGGCTTAGATAATATTCACGATATATGGCCGCATTTTGAGGCCTATATCCACGGAGGCGTTGCCCTAAGTCCTTACAAGAAATCGTTGGACGGCCTAATGGGACGACCTATAAAATATTTTGAAACTTACCTGGCTTCTGAAGGTTTCATCGCCTATCAGACCAGAATAGACAACGAAGGAGGAATGAGGTTACTAATTAGAAATGGTATCTATTATGAGTTTGTTCCTTTTACAAAAGATAATTTTACAGAAAGTGGTGAATTAAAACCTGACGCCAAGGCCCTAACCCTCTCTCAGGTCAATGATACCGAAGAGTATGCATTGGTCATATCTACATGCAGCGGTGCATGGCGTTACTTGATCGGCGACACGATTAAATTTACTAACCTAGATAGGTGTGAAATTAAGATCACAGGACGCACCAAACACTTCCTTTCACTTTGTGGAGAGCACCTGTCCGTAGAAAATATGAATAAAGCTATAGAGCTGGTATCCAATGAGTACGATATAACCATGGACGAATTTACCGTGTGCGGTGTTCCGTATCAAGGCTTTTTTGCTCACGAGTGGTTTATCTCTTGTGATGATAAAAGACTCTATGGCAAGGAACAGGAAATAAGAGATAAGCTGGACATGACACTGAAGGTGTTAAATGATGATTATAGAGTGGAGCGCTCAGCAGCGTTAAAGAATGTAATGGTAAATGTACTGCCGAGCAGTGTGTTTCATGACTGGCTACGCATCAATGGAAAGGACGGTGCTCAGGGGAAATTCCCACGAGTACTTAAAGAAAAAATGCTAGAAAGCTGGCGCAATCATTTGAACAATATATAATAATGTTGATTTATGTGTATGCTGCTGTGAGTGTCGCGGTTTCGTATTGGGTAGGAAAAAATTCTAAGGATAATGGGTACGGATTTTGGCGTAGTTTTATTTTTATGCTGCTGCTCTGTGCTGTGGTTATAGCCTTTTTAAAGAAGCAATTTAATGGCGGGTAGGGATTTCATCAATGCGAGTATTCGCAAAAATTAATCTATTAAAGACTGAGTGG
>DNHN01000199.1 GCA_003485825.1 Bacteroidota bacterium
AAACGCTGTGAATGGATGACAGTCCTAATTTAAAATATCGTAATACCTCAGTGCTTGAAGCGTCACCTCAATCCTCGCCGGCACAAACTCTCCCCATAGGTCCATTCCTTCACCAGGAGCTATATTGGTAGCGAAGTAGTATGTATTTCCTTTAGTCTCTACGTATCCCACAAACCATCCATAGGTTACAGTATCTCTTATAACCATTCCTGTTTTGGCATAGATAGCATAGTCGTCCGTTTTGTCGAAGAGCATGATCTTCTTCATGGCTGCATAGGTGCTTGGCTTAAGTGGCTGTTGCTTGGTTTTAGTTTTTGTAAAAAATCAACTTGTTGTCGTTGAGATATGCGAGACTCGCCTTGAAGCCAAAATAAATCTACCGAGGAGGAGTCGAAAACCATTCCAGGATATTCCATTCGCTCTAGTTGTGTTTTCATATTAGAGACGCCTGCTTTACGAGCTAGCGATTGATAGCACGGTATACACGAGTACCTATAGGCTTCCTCGAGTGTAAGATCTTGATTCCAATTTTTATTGTCTCTCACTGTACTATCCCATGGTATAATAGTATTCTCATCCACGGCATTTCCCAACTCTAAAGCGATGATTGAGTTGGGTATTTTAAACGTAAATGCTGGCAGAAATGCGTTGTATGCTCTATTGTAGTCATTAGAATAGTAGGTGTTCTTACTGGGGTCAAAGATGAGAACCGACCCGACTACATTTGCTGAGTCTAAACTATCCCGAATAGCGGGTTCTAACTCGCGGATTTCAAGTGCTTCCGTTTTGGAATCTTTATTTTGAGTAGCAGAAGTGCAACCTAATACTAACATTAGCAAAACACTAGTACCGTAGGTAAGCCCTTTCATTATTTTTTAGTAGGTAGTGGTCACCTCCTCGTCCACTACCAAGATGAAGTCAGCTTTGCCTAGGTGCTCCTTGCTTAGTGTATCAATGTCCGACTGAGTTACCGTGGAGATGGTGGAGTAATTTAAATCTGGAGATTGTCTCTTTAGGTACCAGAGTATTCCTTCGTAATAGTCCGAGTGAAAAGCTCCATTGAAATGGAGAAAAAGATTTCCATCCGTGTGGTTTTTTAAAATGAAATGAGCCATTGTAGCATCTTTGGTAGCTTGCGACTTCACAAGAAGGGGCGTGCCATGTGGTCCCATCATTTTTAGGATGCTTTGGTAGGTAGGGAGATTTGCATCAAAAGGGATAGGTAGTGGTGCGATCCATGATTTCTCCTCTTCTGATAAAGTTTCTAGCGTTTCAAAACCACCTCTGTAGACCATACTGGCATATCTGCGAGGTATATTGGTGGCAGTAAATGATAGATGGGTAGATTTTGCAAAATCAATCAATGGAGCGTAGTCTGTTCTGTAGTTTGGCCAGAGTCGAGCGGAGGTGTCTAGTCCTCTTTGGTTCAATGAATCTGTAAGGTATAAATCCAAGGCATCTTGATTATCAGCTTCTATCATCTCTGCACCAAGTTCTAGGGTCCTGGTCTCGTTTAGTTTTTTAGTCAGCTCGAGCTGGAGCCAGTGAGCGATAGCACTGTTGTGCTGCTCGCCAAAGAGCACCACGTCTTTCTTTGCAAGTGTCTTTACCATTTTTTTATAACTGACCTTTTTGCCTTTGGAGGTGTAGAGTTTATAAGGTTGAGGATTTTGGGCCGCTGATAGCAGAGTAAGGTGCAATAGGACGATGGATAGTATATACTTCATGAGTGTTCAAAGATAGAGTTTTCAAAAAGGTAATAAGAGGAAGTATATGTACAAATTCTTAAGATTTAGTATTGTGGAGTACGGGTCTAAATTAACGGCTAAAGGACATCTTCTTTTTAAATACGATTAACTTCTTCACCTTCACAGATGTATTATTGCAGTTATGAAAAGAATTGGAGTTATCTTACTTGCTTTAGCAATAAATATAGGTGCATTTGCTTGGGGAAAAACAGGTCACAGAGTAGTGGGGTATGTAGCACAGCAGCATATAAGTAAGAAAGCAGATAAGCGTATCAATGCTATACTCGTGGATTATTCCTTAGAAATGAGCGGTAATTTTATGGATTTCATAAAGGCAGATACCAACTATCGTCATATGGGTGCGTGGCATTACGTGAGTATACCGGATGGTAAAACATATGCCGACATTACTAAAAATCCTAAAGGTGATGTGATATGGGCGATAGAAACGCTGATAAACGAACTCAAAACAAAGGAATTTAAAATTGTACCCAACGAGCAATTCGCCATTTTAGCGTTGGTTCACTTGGTGGGAGATGTCCACCAGCCACTGCATGTTGGTCTGGCGGAGGATAGAGGTGGAAATGATGTCAAAGTGGAATTCTTTGGAGAATCGAGTAATCTTCATCGGGTATGGGACAGCCAGCTTATAGATCATCATGGACTGAGCTACACCGAATGGGGAAATCACATAAATAGAGGAGTAGATATACTACAAGTGGTAGATTGGCAAAATAGCACTGTGAGAGAATGGGCCGCAGAGAGCCAAGTACTGCGCACAAAGTGCTATGATTTTGGTGAATGGGATAACCTAAAATACGAGTATATATATCGCCACATTGGCACAGTAGAGCAACGCTTAGAACAGGCAGGAGTAAGACTAGCGGGAGTGTTAAATGATATATATAATTGACTAATTGCATATATAATTGATTAATAGGTTGAAAATTATCACATTCGTAATATATAAAACTAACGTATGAAAAAAATTTTACT
>DNHN01000034.1 GCA_003485825.1 Bacteroidota bacterium
CGGAACCTTTTTGAATAGCTATTTTAGGTGTAATCCTGACAACAGTGCTGTCTTGTGTGCCTACTATCAGAAAGGTGCTCCTTCCTCGAGTGCTAGATGCCGAGCTTTGATAATACGACGCGGCAAAATATTCTTTTCCCAAAGTACGAGTAGGTAAGACTAATGTTGCGTCTGATTGGTTTCCTAGGTATTGATGAGCATATACCACAATATTATCATCCGATACTATTTTTATGCCTTTGGTCGTAATACAGTCCGAGCATCCGTTATATGCCGCGGAGCTTGGAACGGTTACCACAGTCAAGTTATTCGCAGTAACGGTAAAATTCTGAGACCAATTTTCACCTGGGACACTCACAGTTCCGCTGGTATTAGAGTCTGAAGTGATGTAAAGCGAATGTCCTGCACTTGATCCTTCGTAATGAAACATAAACCCAACCCAAAATTCTGTTCCTTTATTAGACTTAGATTGAGCGAAAGACTGAAATCCGACAATGAACACTAAAGCCAATACAACGATGACCCTAAGTGACTTAATTTTATATCTATTATTCACAATTAAATGTATTATCAAATTAACTTAAACATAACGATTATGTTAAGTCATATTTATACTTTTTTCCAAAAGGCAGGAGTAAGTAGAATCAGTACAGTGAAAAGCTCTAACCTCCCAAGTAACATTAGAAACGATAAAAAAATTTGAGCTCCTTCAGAAAAAAAAGCAAAATTATTACTTGGATCTACTCTTCCTATCCCAGGACCTATGTTACCTAGACAAGCTATACTAGCACCTGCGGCAGTCAGTATATCGTGACCAAACATAGCGATAACCAATGCTCCCATAATAAAAATGAAGAGGTAGATAAAAAAGAAAGCTAGCACATTATAAACGATAGATTGCTCTACACTTTTATCATTTATCCTTACTGGGATAACTGCGCGTGGATGAAGTAGTCTCTTAAACTCGATATATCCATTTTTAAAGATAATAAGATGCCTTACAATCTTCACACCGCCAGCCGTGCTTCCAGCACTCCCACCGGTGAACATTAGGAACAATATCAACATATACGCAAAAGGTGACCACAAGGCATAATTCGCCGTAGAAAAACCCGTAGTAGTGATAATGGTCACGACTTGAAATATCGTATGTCTAAAGCTTTCTTCAAGTCCTTGGTTATTGCCGAAATATAACGTTCCTGAAATAAGCAAGGTGAATAAAACGATGATTCCAATGTACGTTTTAAACTCTTCATTTTTTATCACCTTGGCAAAAACGCCTTTAAAGATAAAATAGAGTATGCTAAAATTTATACCGCCCACGAGCATGAATGCGGTAATAATATACTCGATAGCAGGAGAATTAAATGCAGCGACACTTGCGTTTTTGGTAGAAAAACCACCCGTACTCATTGTGGTAAAAGAATGATTTACAGCATCTAACCAACTCATCCCAGCGACTTTAAGTAAGATGGTTTCTACGATAGTAAGTAGTACATATATAATCCAAAGTCTCTTGGCTGTATCTCCTATCTTAGGGTGCAGTTTACTGCCAGACGGACCAGGAGCCTCTGCCATAAATAATTGCATTCCTCCAACTCCAAAAAGTGGCAAAAGAGCAACAGTAAGAACTATAATACCCATACCTCCAATCCATTGAGTCATGCTTCTCCAGAGCATAATACCGGCAGGTAGTGCCTCTATATCATCCAGTATACTCGCTCCAGTGGTAGTATACCCAGACATTGTCTCAAAAAAAGCAGAAGCAAAGGAAGAAATATGACCACTAATAAGAAATGGCAGTGACCCGGTAATACCCAGAATAATCCATCCAAGTGTAACTATAAGGTATCCGTCTCGTTTTGATAATTCCTTTTTCGTGCTCCGCGTAAAGTACCAGATAATCATACCTAGATTAGCATTGATAGCCGCAGATATGAGAAGTGCACTGAAATCTCCCGAAGCTTGCACCCAAGATACAGGTAGAAGAGTCGCCATAAAAAACCCATTGAGTGTCATCAATAAGCCTAGAATATGGAGTACCGTTTTGAAATGAAACATAAAAATTAGCTAAATATCTCTAACGTCTGTTTTATGGAGTCTGGGAGTGCAAAAACAACCACCTTATCCCCTACCTCTATTTGAAATTCATCACTGGCTATCCATGCATCACTATTTCTTATTATTCCTCCTACCATAGCATCTTTAGGCAATGATAAATCTCCTACTATCTTCTTGGTAGCTTTCGAGTTTTGAGCAACGTGTATTTCTATCACCTCTGCATCTAGACCGTGTATACCCGCTATATTTATGATACCTGCCTGTCGCACATACCTGAAAATATTATTTGCTGCGATTAATTTTTTATTGATTAATGTATCTATCCCTATGGTTTGAGAAAGGTTTATATAATCCATATTTTCCACCATAGCAATGGTCTTTTTCACACCGTGGTTTTTTGCCACTAAGCAACTCATAATATTGGTTTCAGAGTTTCCCGTAACTGCTATAAAAGCATCCATTTCAGATATATTCTCATCTTCGAGCAAGTGTACATCATGTCCGTCGTCATTGATTACGAGTGTTTCAGGTAGAGAATCTGCCAATTCATTACATCTTTCTGTATTGGACTCGATGAGTTTTACATTTTTTCTACGGCTCAGTTTTTTAGCAGTATTGAACCCGACATTGCCACCCCCCATTATCATTACATTTTTCACTTCATGCTTCTTTTTACCACTGATTTCTCGAATCTGCTCTATACCTGTTGGCAAGCATAAGAAAAACACGTGATCATTGGCTTGGTACACAAAGTCCCCAGAAGGAATAATAGGAACGCCTTGACGCTCGATGGCTATTGTTTTAAATTTCTTATCGTCATTAAACTTTTTACAATCGTCTACAGATCTATTAATAAGTCTACTTCCTTCTCCTAGATATACCCCTAATAGAGTAAGCTTTCCAAACTCAAAATCGAAGGCATTGCTAAATGATGATCTTCTTAGCAGTCGTATTATCTCTTTAGATGCTAGCTCCTCAGGAGAAATAATAACATCAATACCTAGTCTACCTAAATCCAACCTATCTTTTAATTTAAGAAACTCAGAATTATTGACGCGCGCTATTGTCTTCTTGGCACCTAACTGCTTACCCAATGTAGCTATTGTAAGATTCGTAGTTTCTGAAGAAGTCACTGCTATCAGTAAATCAGCATCTACCACCCCAGCACTATCCAAAACGCTTAGCGAATATGCATTACCGTGAATAGTAAGTAAGTCCATCTCAGAATCAGCTCTACTGAGTATCTTGGCTCTAGTATCTATGAGCACTATGGAGTGTGACTCCTTAGTAAGTAACTTCGCCAAGTGATAACCAACTTCTCCTGCTCCTGCTATTAATATTTTCATTAGATGTTATGCAAATGTATATTTATAATAAACACATTATGGGGAGAAATAAATTATTTGAAATGACGTCCCAAAAACTTTCCCATGATTAACTTTGCTTACGCTTAAAATACCAGTTCATAAAATGGAAGAATACTTTGATCAGTTCCGGGAAAATATAATTGGCCTAAATACCACTATAGATACGCCTTATGGAGCTAATAAAAGAGTTCTCTATGGAGACTGGACGGCGAGCGGAAGGAACTACGGTCCTATCGAAAAAAGAATAGCAGAAGACTTTATGCCTCTGGTAGCCAATACGCATACAGAGACAAACTCCACTGGTATGGCTATGACATATGCCTATGCAAAGGCCAAGAAAATTATAAAAGCACACGTTAACGCTAAAGATACGGATGTACTGCTGTCTTGCTGCAGCGGTATGACTGGCGTCATCAATAAGTTTCAACGCATTCTTGGTTTTAGGATTCATGAGCGATATAAATCGGATATTACACTTACTCCAGAAGAGCGGCCAGTAGTATTCGTTACACATATGGAGCACCATTCAAATCAGACTAGCTGGTTAGAAACTATAGCAGAAGTAGTCATCGTAGAGCCAAATAGTGAAGGGCTGGTGTGCATCGAAAACTTCAAATCAACGCTTGCTAAATATCAGGACAGGCCGCTTAAAATAGCCGCGATTACTTCGTGCAGTAATGTCACGGGTATAATGACTAATTATCATGCGATGGCTAAAGAAATACATCTTGTTGGAGGTTTATGTTTTGTGGATTTCGCATGCAGTGCTCCCTATGTATCTATAGATATGCACCCTGAGGATGAGCTTGAGAAACTGGATGCTATTTATTTCTCACCTCACAAGTTTCTTGGCGGTCCAGGCACAACAGGAATCTTAGTTTTTGACAAAAAATTGTACCACAATCAGGTCCCCGATAATCCAGGCGGAGGTACTGTAGATTTCACTAATCCGTGGGGTCATCACAAGTTTGTAGATAACATAGAAGCTCGAGAAGATGGAGGAACTCCTGCATTTTTACAAACCATAAAGGTGGCGCTATGCGTCAACCTAAAAGAGCAGATGGGTGTAAAGAATATACTTGCTAGAGAGGTAGAAATGCTCTCTACAGTATGGGATAAACTTGGCCAGATACCCAATTTACACATTCTAGCCAAGGAGCACAGTCATAGACTTGGAGTAATTTCTTTTTATATAGATGGGTTGCATTACAATGTAGGGGTAAAAATGCTAAATGATAAGTTTGGCATTCAGACACGTGGAGGCTGCTCATGTGCTGGAACCTATGGTCATTATTTACTTCACGTAGATTCAGAAAGCTCTCAACAGATAAATGACAAAATAATGGGTGGAGATTGCTCGACTCGTCCAGGTTGGATTCGAATGAGTCTTCATCCTACCATGACGAATGCTGACTTAGCACTTATTTTGGATGGTATCGTATCCTTAGCTGCTCATTTTACGGAGTGGATTGATGACTATGTAATCGATCACTACGTGGGCAGAGTGGTGCACAAGTCTGAGCAGGAAACCAACAACTTGAAGCTCAGAATGGATAGGTTGCTTGAAGCGGAACTTAGTTAAGTATCTGAATTATCTATCACAGCCATCACAGCCCTAGCGCTAGCTATTTGTTTACGTACTCCGTCTTTTTCCGTAAATACCTTGCCTGTGGTAAATACCATTTTACCCCCGGGTTTTTCTACTTCTCCTATCGCTATTATTTTATCTCCATCTCCTGGATTTAAGTAGTCTACGCTGATATTAGCAGTGACCACACCCTTGCCCACGGGCATAAGCGTGTAGGCTGCAAACCCCATAGTGATGTCAAGTATAGTAGCAGTGACACCTCCGTGAACAAAACCGTACTGCTGCTGATGTTTCTGAGCTAAGCTCATCTCCCCTACTATTCTCCCAGCTTGTATTTCTGTAAGATCAAATCCCACCAGATGCATAAAGTGTTGACCACTCAGTTTTTGCTTTATTTTAACCTCGAAGTTTGGATCCTTAGATTGAAAATCACCCATAATTTCTGCAAATATAACCTTGCAGACTATCGCATCAAGGTAAGTACATTACTAAGTCTGTAGTCAATTATCAGTTTTACACCCCAGTACCACAAAATCGAAAATAATATATGTGAAACGATAATTTCACGATCTAAGAATAAATTGCAAAGTGTACATTTTTAGGACGTTATAAATTATGACATCAAAATACTAATTCTTCAAAAGCGCCTCTAAGTTCTCCGTGAGCGTGCTTCTCACCTAACCTTTTGGTTACTGAAAGTCCTTGTTGATAGATTTCTTCAGCTAAATCATCTTCACCCATTCGCTCATATAGCTTACCTAAATGGTAATACGTAGCAAAGTAATCAGGCTGTTCAGTCACCAATCGTTTAAAAATAAGTAAAGCATCCTCATCTTCACCTAATGCCACAAATTCCGTGGCTAAAGCATAATTTAGGAATGCGTCAGAAGGAGTTTCATTTAAAAACGTTTTTATCTGTTCTATTCTAGTGTTAGTTGCCATGTTATTTAGCCCAATGTTTCGTACTTTCGCACCTCAATTTTAATATAATTTTTAAGAATGAAAATATTAGTTTGTGTAAGTGTGGTGCCAGATACTACCACAAAAATAACCTTTACTGACGGTGACACTAAGTTTAATAGGGCTGGCGTACAGTTTATCATAAATCCGTATGATGAGTTATCCTTGACTAGAGCTTTAGAAATCACTGAAAAAAGCGGTGGTTCGGTTACGGTAATTACTGTAGGTGAAGCTGATACAGAACCTGTTATCCGAAAAGCTTTAGCTATGGGAGCTGGAGATGCTATACGTGTAGATGCTGCACCTAAAGATGGTATGTATGTAGCTGCTCAAATAGCAGAACAGGCAAAGTCAGGTGAATACGACTTAGTTTTGACAGGAAGAGAGTCCATAGACTACAATGGCGGACAAGTACAAGGACTTGTTGCGGAAATACTAGGATGGCCACTCATCAATGTGGTTACCGAACTAGATGCTGAAGGTACTACGATACAAGCTACAAGAGATATAGATGGCGGACGCGAGAAGCTTACTGCAGCTATTCCTTGTGTTGTTAGTGCACAAAAAGATCTTTGTGAGCCACGTATACCAAATATGAGAGGTATAATGATGGCTCGTAGTAAACCACTGAATGTAGTGCCTGCAGTAGACAAATACGATTATACGAGCGTATCCAAATATGAATTACCACCAGCTAAAGGTGGCGTTCGAATGATAGATGCAGAAAATGCAGAGCAATTAATTGATATTTTACATAACGAAGAAAAATTATTTTAAGATATGGCAGTAATAGTATTCGCAGAAAGCGACAACGGAGTATATAAAAAATCAAGTTTTGAAGCAGTAACCTATGGGAAGGACTTAGCTACTAAGTTAGGTACTGACTGTATCGCCCTGTCCATTGGAAATAAGGGCCCAGAGAATTTAGGTTCATATGGAGCTGATAGAGAATTAAATATCTCAGGAGACGTTTTTTTAACGTTTAATCCGCAAGCTTATGCTAAAGCAATAAGCGAGATAGCAGCTGCTAATAATGGAGATACAATAGTAATTTCTCAAACATACACCGGTAAATCAATTGCCCCACTAGTAGCCATAAAAGCAGATGCTGCATTGGTCACGGGTGTAGTAGCTATGGCTTATACGGATGGAGGATTTACTGTGAAGAAGACTAGCTTTTCTAGTAAAGCCATAGCGCACGTATCGTTAAACCATGCCAATAAGGTACTCACAGTGATACCTAATTCGTACATGACAAAACAAGATGGTGCAGACATTACGGCAGAATCTGTGAACGTATCAGTGAGTGATAGTGATGTAAATACAACTATACTCTCCACCGATAAGGAGACCGGTAAAATACCACTTACTGAGGCAGAACTTGTAGTATCTGCAGGTAGAGGGTTAAAAGGAGCAGAAAACTGGCACATGGTGGAAGACTTAGCTGATGCATTAGGAGCAGCTACAGCATGCAGTAAGCCTGTGAGCGATATGGAGTGGAGACCACACAGTGAGCACGTAGGACAGACAGGAATTACCATAAAGCCAAATTTATACATAGCCGCTGGTATATCTGGTGCGATACAGCATCTTGCAGGTGTAGGGAGTAGTAAGGTTATTTGTGTAATAAACACAGACCCAGAAGCTCCATTCTTTAAAGCAGCTGATTACGGAATAGTTGGAGATGCATTTGATGTACTTCCTCGATTACTCAAACGTGTAAAAGAAGTAAAGGGATTAGCATAAGGGCTAGCTTATCGCAATGAGCGAAAAAATACAACTGAAAATTATAGGCCTCACTGCAGGTCACTCTCAACGAAATAGTTATACGCTAATACTTGGTGAAGATGAAGGTGAATTGAAACTACCCATCGTAATAGGAAGTTACGAGGCACAATCAATTGCTCTAATCATTGAGGGACTTAAACCTCAGCGCCCACTCACTCATGACCTGATGTTTGATACTTTTGAGAAATATGGTATTGAGCTAAAAGAGGTTGTCATTGATAAACTTGAAGAAGGCGTGTTTTATGCTAAACTTATCACTGATCAACACGGAGATAGATACAGTATAGACTCACGTACGAGCGATGCTATTGCACTTGCTTTGAGAGCCAAATGTCCTATCTATACGTTTAAGACAATCTTAGATGACGCAGGTATACTCTATGATAAAGATGAAATAGAACTGGATGAACCAGAGCATATCGCTGAAGAAAAGCTAAAACCTTCTAAGTCATCCACCTTAAAATCGCTAAGCTTAAACGAGTTAAATATTGAGTTGGAAAAAGCAATTCAAGTAGAAGATTACGATAAAGCTGCACTCATACGAGATGAGATACAGAAGAGGGGATAACATTTCCTAAATAGTTATAAAAAAAGCGGCCTAATAGCCGCTTTTTTTATACTCAAAATATTTCCTAACTATTCATTTTTAATCACTTTGAAATTAGCTTGTCTTCCATCTCTTTCTATCGTTAGCATATAAACGCCACTAGCCAAATCTTGTATATTGATGTATGTAGATGACTGTGCCTCATCACTCAAGAGTTCCTTTCCGGTTATCGTATATAAGCGATACCTGTACGTTTCTTGATTTTGTGTTCGGATAAACAACCTGTCTTTTACAGGATTAGGGTATACGGTAAGTCCACTTAATGCTAAGGCACTAACATTTGTGACGATATCTTCACCTTCTATGCGTGTAGTTACTGACGCGAAGTTCTGACCATCTGTGCCATACAGTACGGTTACATTATTCTTTAACATCACTGCGTCAGTCAGCTTTACATCATCTATGAACCATCCAGCACCAGCCTGAGCCCCATCAGAAGCAAATCTAAAACGAACGTCGATTACCTTATTGGCAAAGCTGCTCAAATCAAGGATAGATTCTACATAGCTCAAGGAGTTTCCTGTGAATGCCGCTCTTCCTGAAATAGCACTTTGAGGGTTTTCTTGTATTTGTTTGGTGTAGCCATTTTGGATAAATAGCTGCGCTGCGTCAATCCAGGTCCCTCCTTCTTCTCTTACTTCCACTACTCCTCCATCCCACGTATCCTCACTATTGATATAATGATAGAACGATAAGATTGGTGCTGTGATTCCCTCCAAATCATACGAGTGCACTAAGTAGTAGTCTGTAGAAGAACCCTCATTGGCAACAAACCAAGCACTAACTCCACTTAATGGATTTAGACTTTGGATTTTCCATCCATTTGTTCCAATTGAATTTTGCGTCCGCCAGTCTCCTTCTCCATTTTCTATATCATCTTCTACTACTATTTTTGATGCTTTCAAGAATTTTGGAATCACCGTATACGAGCATAAAAACGAATCTCCAGCGGAGATACTGTCCAACGCTATCGATAACACTGCCCCATTTAAGCTATAATCACAGCTAATGCTGCTCTCTAACAATTCCACATTATCATCTAACGTGTCATAGAAGGTTATATCAGTAACTACAGCACTGGTCAAGTTTGATACCCGAATAGTATAGCTCAGTTCTTGATCGTTTAGACTTACTTTATCGGCGCTTTTATCTATAAGTAGGCTATTCATTAAGTAAGAGGGGATACTATAATCCTCTGTTCCATCTCCCCTGTCGTCAGTACTTCCTTGACTGGATTCTGCTCCTAGTCCTCTCCGAGCAAATACTTCCCATATGAGTAATTGATTCACACCATCATTATTTAATCTGTCCGCCAATAGAATTGCATTTCTGCCATCCACAAAACCCGGATTACATGGTTGAAGTTTGAGTCCATCTATGACCAACTGCATAGCCATATTATTACCTCCAGTACCAGTGTATATGTCACTATCATAGCCATGCTCAGCTATCATAGCCCAGTATAAATCCCAAAGCATACTGCACCAAACACTTCCAACTCCATGAGGAACAGAAAAACGCTTAATATCATTGTACTTATAGGGGCTAGAATTCATATCCACTGAGTAGGGATAAGGTCTGATACCTCCACCAGATGAAGGCTCATTTATCACGTAGGTTCCTATTCCTCTGACATCACTTGCCGTATCTCCAGGTTCGTGAGTCATCACGAGTGCAAAAAAATCACTCCACCCCTCACCCATTTGTTCTTCATTTCTCAGACAACTACTCGCTGCTGGACCGCCAGTCAATCTCGTACTAATACCGTGTCCATACTCATGAGCGATGATACCATTATCAAAGTCACTGTCAAATACAGATGCAGCTAGGTTACTAGAATCATATAAACTAACGCTTACTGAGCCATTTAACAGTGCTGCTTTTATAGCATTCCCAGCTGATTGTGTTATTAATACTGATGGAATAGTGATAGAGTTATCCGATCCTCCCATTTGGATTGGATTTTCATCATCACTATAAATCACTACGGCTACCGCGCCAGCATCTTGAGCATTTTTGACCTTCACTGAAAAGTTGCAGCTTCTGCGCTCTACTAATGCTATATTACCCGCTATATCACTAGCATTTGTTAAGCTATTACACCCTTTTTCTGATTCCGTAGTTCCATCATCTACTAATACTACGTTTCCGACTATAGGCAGAGTAGATAATGATAGACCAAAACTCGCTCGATTTGCTAAGTACTTACCTTTTAGACTAGCAGGCGAATTGATTTGAAAATAATCACCACTCGGACTTGAGTTCCAAATATACATCTGCATTCTTGGACTAAATCCGTCCGGAGGTGAACTCATATTTGCATTATTAAGGCCGCTTCCATCCTGAGCATCAGCATTTACAGCATCATTTCCTAATCCCCCGTTTCCATAATTATTCGTTTGAAAGTTTCCAGAAGCTTCGTCAAAACCGTAATGCCACCATACGTCATGCATAATATTATTGGCGTAAAACAAGTTTATGATTGACGCATCTAAGTAGTTTGCCGCACTTTGATTTTTATCAAAAGATGCAGTAAAAGTCAGTGTGCTGCCACCATCGGGTGATGCTCCGGGAAGATTATCATTATTTTTATCATCACTCGCATATACATTATTACCCCGAGTAATGGTGTATTCTGCACCAGCTGCACCGTTTATATCATGCCATCCAAATGGAGAAGCATCTCCATCTTGCGGATTTACCACCACACTTCTATTGCCGTGAATCGGGCTCTCCACAGGGAATGCAAATACATTATAACTTGCATTTGCTGCTTGTTTAGTGGTTGAATTAACGTGATCTTCACTCGGGATACCCCCTAGGTTTACTGCACTTTTAGAATACGGCACAGTGCAATGAGTCACCCAGTCATTTCTATTTAGTATTTTACCCGTAATAGCGTCTATTCGAGTATTGTACCAGTGTTTGTGATCCTTCTCATACAGGCTTACCTCATAGATGGGCAGTATATTTACACCTGAGACTATCCACATTTGTGTTATACGCACGGGCTCATCACTTAACTGTGAATCTTCTATTACATAAACACCTTCTTCTGTCTGAGTAGGTACCGACGGTGCTATATAATTTGATTTATGAACTTTGTACAGCGCATTATTTGGCGTCAATACAAACTCGGTATGTTTTATGCGATTCTCAGCGTTTACAACCAGGTTGTAATTTGATGAAATCACACGACCATCTTTAATGACTGTATGAAAGGCGGTGTTGAAAATTGGAAAACCAAGCAGTATTTGATTACCGTAGTACACACGGCCTCCATTGGATAAAGGCACGCTACTGCTAATCGATATACTGGGCGAGTATCCCTTCTTATTGATCTTCAATTGAATATCTTCTTGAATGAGATCTATGGGCTGTTGACCTAGGCTTACTATGAAAGAGCATAGCAATACAGTGAGTAGTAGTAAATTCTTCATGTGTTTTCAGTGGTGTAATATATGCTAATTTTTAATGAATTAACCCTTCAGGGCGCCTATAGTTGTGCGAAGTAGTGCTATTTTACCCTCCATAGACCGAGCATATCGCTTATACTCATCTTCCAGTTGCACCAATACCGTTTCTAATTCATCTGCAATATCATTTCCTAAACCATCTCGATACATCTGTCCTTTACCTGTTAACAACCAATCAGCGCTAATAGATGGGAAGGCTTTGATAATCTGTTCTACAGCAGTTAGACTAACCTTATTCCTACCCGAACTGATATGGGATAGTATCACCGTGCCTATACCAGTAGCCTTACTAAACTCGGATTTACTATTAGAAGTCTTTTCAATTAACGTTTCTACTCTCTTATTGATACTCATATTCTATTAACAAATGTAAAACAATTAACATTTGTTAAATTAACAAATGTTAAACACTTTCTGTCGTTTGGAATTTTATTCACCTAAAATTCTCTTTATTTTTATGT
>DNHN01000003.1 GCA_003485825.1 Bacteroidota bacterium
ATTTGCCAAAGCAGATAATCCATACGATATGGTGAAGATGACGGTAGAAGAAATCAAGGAAATAATCCGTCCCTGCGGACTTTCACCTATGAAGAGTAAGGGCATCTATGGCCTAAGCCAACTAATCATAGAAAAACACAATGGCCAAGTGCCTCAGAGTTTTGAAGCACTAGAAGCACTGCCTGCTGTAGGACATAAAACGGCTAGTGTGGTGATGAGTCAAGCCTTTGGTGTGCCGGCATTTCCCGTAGACACACACATACACAGACTTGCCTACCGATGGAAACTAAGTACAGGAAAGAATGTAGACAAAACGGAGAAAGACCTCAAAGCTGTCTTCCCAAGAGAAAAGTGGAATAAAGTACACCTGCAGATTATCTTTTTTGGACGAAAATACTGTCCTGCCCGTGGGCACAATCCTTTGGCCTGCCCTATTTGCAAAGATTTTGGTAGAGCCACGCTTTTTAAATGATTCTCACATTTTGGTCTGCTCTGTTAATGCTTACCTTTGCACCACGAAAAGATGCAACTAGAAGTAATCTACGAAGACAACCACCTGATCGCGGTTAATAAACCTGCTGGACTTGTGGTGCAAGATAATGAGCACGGACTTCCTTCTCTGGAGACACATGTAAAAGCATATATCAAAGAGAAATACAATAAACCCGGAGCTGTATTCATAGGCTGCATTCACAGACTAGATACCAATGTTACAGGTATTGTACTCTTTGCTCGTACCAGTAAAGCATTGGTACGAATGAATGAGCAATTCAAAGAGCGAAAAATCACCAAAACATACGCTGCTCTTATTCGTAAAAAGCCACAACCCATGGCTGGTACGCTCACACATTGGCTCAAAAAAGACCCTAAAGCAAACAGAACAAAGCTCTATGAAGAAGAGCGTGAAGGCAGTAAAAAAGCCATACTACATTATCAGTTTATCAATACGGCAAACCACTGTTTTTTGGTAAAGGTGACTCCTATCACTGGGAGACCACATCAGATTAGAGTACAGTTAGCACGTACATTTACAGGTATCGTAGGCGATGTGAAGTACGGACAGACCAAGCCCACCGCAGATAAAAGCATTTACTTGCACGCCTTAGGACTTAGCTTCTCCCATCCCGTTACTAAAGAAAATTTAAATTTGCACGCTCCAATGCCAGATTTTGGCAATTGGAAATTTTTTAAAGATATAGAACAAAACTTATTAGCGAAATGAACCAAATAGTAAATATACCAACAGCAATTAACGAACCCGTAAGACCGTATGCCCCAGGCACGGCAGAGACACAGAGCTTAAAAAGCAAAATCCAAGAAATGAAAAGTACACCAGTAGATATACCGATGTACATAGGTGGTAAGAAAGTGTACACTGATGAGAAAATCAGTATGCATCCTCCTCATGAAACCAGTCATAATCTTGGAAATTACAATAAAGGGAACGCACAGCACGTGCAAGATGCTATAGACGCAGCTCTTGAGGCTAAAGATTCTTGGGCGAAGATGCCTTGGCAAGCTAGAGCTGCTATTTTCTTAAAAGCAGCCGAACTTCTTGCAGGACCGTATAGAGACAAGATGAATGCCGCTACCATGCTGGCTCAGTCTAAGAACGCAATGCAAGCAGAGATAGATGCCGCTTGTGAAATGGTAGATTTCTTCAAATTTAACGTACAATTTATGAGCGAAATATACGCTCAACAGCCGCCAGCTAACTCTCCAGGAGTTTGGAATCAATTGGAATACAGACCTTTAGAAGGTTTTGTGTTTGCACTGACTCCATTCAATTTTACCAGTATATGTGCTAACCTATGTGCTGCTCCTGCAATGATGGGAAATACAGTAGTATGGAAGCCTGCAGAGACTCAAATCTACAGTGCTCAAGTAATTATGGAACTTTTTAAAGAAGCCGGATTACCAGACGGAGTTATCAATTTAGTTTTTGTAGATGGACCTACCACAGGAGACGTAGTCTTTAATCACAAAGATTTTGCAGGTATTCACTTCACAGGAAGTACAGGCGTATTCCGTCACATCTGGAAGACTATCGGTAATAACATCGAAAAATACAGAAGCTACCCACGTATAGTTGGAGAAACAGGTGGAAAAGACTTCGTAATGGTGCACAAAAGTGCCAACGTTAAGCAAGTAAATACTGCACTGGTAAGAGGTTCTTTTGAGTATCAAGGGCAAAAATGTAGTGCTGCAAGTAGAGCCTATATACCTAAAAGCATGTGGCCTGAACTTAAGCCAATGCTTATAGAAAACACTGACAAGCTAAAAATGGGAACTACGGAAGACTTTAGTAATTTCGTAAATGCAGTAATAGATCGTAAATCATTCACTAAACTAGCCAAGTACATCGATGAAGCTAAGGCTGCATCTGATGCAGAAGTAATCGCAGGTGGAAGCTATGATGATACGGAAGGATATTTCGTTCGTCCTACGATCATAGAGACTAGTAATCCAAAATATGCGACCATGTGTGATGAATTATTTGGACCTGTACTTACTATCCATGTGTATGAAGATGATAAGTTCGAAGAAACTATGGAGCTACTTGACAGTACCTCTGAGTATGCGCTTACTGGATCTATATTCGCTCAAGACAGAAACGATATAAATCTTGCCTTGTATAAACTTAGAAACGCAGCTGGAAACTTCTACATCAATGACAAGCCTACGGGTGCAGTCGTAGGACAGCAACCATTTGGTGGAGCTAGAGGCAGTGGAACGAATGACAAAGCAGGTTCAACAGTGAACTTATTGCGTTGGACTTCTATGCGAACTATCAAGGAAACCTTTGTAGCTCCGAAAAGCTATGAGTATCCGTTTCATAGTTAATCAACGGAAGTTTTAACACACAAATTTAGACGGGAGTATCCGTCCGAATTGTTACATACCATTCACAGAAAGTCAGCCCATTTCGGCTGACTTTCTTTTTGTAGGGTATTGAATGACTTTTGACAAATAAAATTATTTCTCGCCGATAGTCGGAACTGCGATCAACATACAAACTGCTCGCAATAATTGCCATATCTATTCCTATAAAATGGTATCAAAATGACTTTTTTCATCCCCTGCCGTAGTGCTTTAAAGGACTTACCTAAAGACCAGAATTCTGTCATTTATGACCCTGAATTCGCTTATTCTTTGGAGTTGAGGACCGTTCCTTCAAAATATAGCCGTCATTCATCTAAATTATGCAGTGGATTCAAATTAGGTAGTGTAGAATTGTTGTACCTCGAAGTTTTACATTTTATACATATGAAAAAGTACATTTTAAGCATTGCCATACTTCTTGTTTTACTATTGGGTTCCGCCATTTTTCTCCCTTATTTATTTAAGGATAAAATCATTGAAACGGTGAAGACCGAAGCCAATAAAACATTAAAAGCAAAGCTGAATTTCGACAATAATATCACCATCAATATCTTCAAGTCCTTCCCGAATATGAACTTAGGATTCAAAGACTTATCGCTCGTATATCCAGACAGCACCTTTCAAAATGACACCTTCTTTGCTGCGGACAAACTGGAGGTATCCTTTGATCTGATGAAGTTTTACAAGGAACAGAAGTACCAGTTTAAGTCCATCG
>DNHN01000240.1:0-9496 GCA_003485825.1 Bacteroidota bacterium
CTTCGCGCACATCAGGTATACTTAGACAACCTTCCTCAAAAGCCCATTCATCACCAGTCTCTTCAAGAATTACTGGGTTTACAAACGCAGTTCGGATGCCTTCTTTCTTCTCTTTATCAAACAAGGTACTGTCTATCATAAAAAGACGGAGAGACTTTCCTATTTGCGGAGCAGCTAGGCCTACGCCATCACTTCCATCCATGGTCTCGTACATGTCCTCTACTAGTTTCTGAAAATCATCACCAAAATCAGTAATAACCTCACATTTGGCTCTAAGGACTGGATCTCCGTATGCTCTTATCGGGTATATCATTTGTCGTATAAAAACTCCTGCAAAAGTAAGGTAGCAGCGGTGCTATCCAATAATTTCTTATCTCTCCTGCCCTTCTTTTTTACACCGCTCGCTATGAGCGCTTGCATAGCATCCTTTGAGCTGTACATCTCATTGATACGATGTACGGGGATAGTAGGGTGTGCCGCTTTAAATTTTTCTATGAACTCCAGTACATATTTCTCGATGCCCGAAAAGCTTCCATCATGTCTTGTAGGCTGACCGACGACGAGTTCACTCACCTCTTCCTTAGCAATGTATGAAGTGAGAAAGTCCATCAGGTCTTCAGTCTGCACTGTAATAAGTGGCGAAGCTATAATTTGAAGAGGATCCGTAGTGGCTATGCCCGTGCGCTTCCCTCCGTAGTCCAATGCTAGTATTCTTGACAATTTCTGTGATTTAAATTAATACAGGTAGCAGGAAAACACCTTAACTACATGTCTTTCCTTGTTTCAAAGGTAAGAATTCTACCACTGATTTGTGTTAAAATAGCTTCTGTTCACTTTCCTTCGGTGATAAATAAAAACACCTAGCTAACCACCTTTCCCGCACAATACGTACTCGCAAAGGCATCTGGCTTGGCTTTGAAGGTATATCCCATTCCAAGAATATAGCCCATGGCTTCTTTCAAGGCCACATTGCTCTTGAAGTTTGGATCTGTATTGATATCTGCGTGCACTTCCAGCTCGGTATTGTATTTATCCAAAATAGGACAAACATTGTATGCAAACTGCACACTATCATTCACTTCCTGAATCATTCGTTCTTTGATGGTGAACCTACGTTTAGTAGCATATTTATTTACAAATGCAAAACCACCTCTACCCTCCCGCAGAAAGACTATTGCTGTCGCAAAATTGGTATAAGCGGTTTTTACTTGCGAGTCAGATCCGATACAGACTTTGATTCTAGCACCACCGTGCTCAGCCTTCAAAGCTTCTTCTACTTCGATCAAAATATCACGCTCTAAAGGCTCTCCTTCCAATTTTCTCCAAGTCATAATTTTAAAACACTTTCGAGTGGTTACTTATAATTTCCTCAAAGTTCACAAAATATCTGAATAAGAATGTCACCCAAGCGTTAACATATTATAAAGAAATAGCACCTTTGCAGTTGATGATAGAGCAATCGAAGGTAATAAAAGCATTGATGCACTTAGGCACACTACTTACTCCTTACAATGAAGAGCTACAGGCTGCAACTCACCGAACCTATGTTGAAAACAATTGGCTTACGCAAGAAAACTATGCATTGAGCTTAGCTCATTGGTCAGATAGCCTCTCTGCTGAGAGCCTACAAAAGTTCGTTGACTCCTACCAGTATACGAATAATCCTAAAAAAGTAGGTGTAATCATGGCCGGTAATATTCCTATGGTTGGTTTCCACGACTTACTATGCGTACTGCTCAGCGGACATCACGCTGTGATAAAACCCAGCAGTGATGATAAGTATGTAATGCTCTACATCGTAAAAGAACTGATAGCCTGCGGACTTGATGCTAAACTGAGTATCGTAGAACGCTTAGACGCCATAGATGCTGTAATAGCCACTGGGAGTAATAATACCTTCCGCTACTTTGAGCTGTACTTTAAGCATATACCCAGTCTGCTCCGAAAAAACAGAAAATCACTTGCCATACTCAGTGGAGAGGAGTCTGATGATGAGTTAGACGCTCTTGCAGACGATGTTTTCCAATATTTTGGGTTAGGATGTAGAAATGTAAGCTTACTCCTCTTACCTAAACAAATGGGAATTACACGAGTCCTTGACCGATTTATGAAATACAAGGAACTGGCTAATCACAATAAATATGCGAACAACTATACCTACCATAGAGCACTGCTACTGATGAACCAAGAACAACATTTAGATACTGGTTTTGCTCTGCCCAAAGAAAGAATGAGTCTACACGCTCCTCTAGCTTGCATTCATTATGCTCACTACGATGCTCTGTCTGAGGTGAACGCATTTATTTCAGAAAATCAAGAAGATATTCAATGTATTGTGGGTAACTATTCAAGTTTAGCTACTGTACCTCTTGGCAATGCTCAGACGCCTGATTTACAAGATTTTGCAGATGGGATAGACACTATGTCATTTCTAAATAATTTATAAGGTTTTGGCATCAAAGAGCATACACGGCTAGATATTTATATTTTTGAAATTCATTTGATACCAATGATCAACGCAGAACATAAAACATTAGTCTCTACAAACTTCTTTTTTAAAAACCAAGAAGGCTTCTTGAGAGGCAAGGTAAGAGATGTATATACCATAGGGGTAGATCACGTAGCGCTTGTAGCAAGTGATCGAATTTCAGCATTTGACCACGTATTACCGGCAGCAATTCCGTATAAAGGTCAAGTACTAAATCAGATTGCATCGAAGTTTTTAGAAGATACTAATCACATTCTTCCAAATTGGAAAATAGCGGAAGTAGATCCTCATGCCACTGTGGGATACAAGTGTGAACCCTACCCAGTAGAATTTGTCGTACGAGGTTACCTAGCAGGACATGCATGGAGAGAGTACAAGGAAGGTAAAAGAGAAGTCTGTGGAGTAGCTCTACCAGAGGGATTAAAAGAGAATGACAAACTGCCTACCCCTATCCTAACTCCTAGCACCAAAGCTGAGTCAGGCCATGACGTGGATATCAGCGTAGCCGACATTATTGGACAACGAATCATCAAGAAAAAAGAAGTGGCTAAATTGGAGGCATATTCGTTAGCTCTCTTTGAACATGGATCTGCACACGCTGCTAAGCAAGGCCTTATACTGGTAGACACCAAATATGAGTTTGGTAAACGAAATGGTGAAATATTGCTCATAGACGAAATACATACTCCTGATTCTTCACGCTATTTCTACGCAGATAGTTATGGCCAAATACAAAACAAAGATCAGCAGCAAAAACAGTTGAGTAAAGAATTTGTACGACAATGGCTTATTTCTCAAGGATTCCAAGGTTTAGAAGGTCAGAGTATACCAGTAATGGATCCGGAGCTTGTGATGTCCATATCAGAACGATACATTGAACTCTATGAGACTATTACAGGGGAAGCCTTCGTAAAAAGAGACTATACGGATATAAACGAACAAATCGAGAATAGCGTAAATGCCTGTATCTCCAATTTAGAACAAAGTAATAATTAATGCACATGAAAAAAACTGCACTTGTAACCATCTGCTTGTTTTATGGACTTATGTCTATCGGACAAAGCGTAACTTTATATGCAGGAAAAGCAAATAGTGATGGGTTTACAAACTATGAATCTGCTTCTAGTAAAAACTTAGATGACACTTATTTTAGTTTCCCTTCTGGTATCTGTTTTGACCCGAGCGGTAAAATGTATATCAGTGAACGCAATAAAGTAAGAATAATCGCCAATGGACAATTGCATATACGCGTAGGAAGCTTGCAGCAACCTAGTTTCTCTGAAGGATACAGAAACGCTACAGGAACCACCTCTAGCTTCAGAAATCCTCATGGAATGGTGTGTGATACAAATGGTAATTTATATGTGTGTGATACTGAAAATCACGCCATACGCAAAGTTGCCAAGTATGTAAACCTCGGAAATGGTCAGGTGGCTACCACTTTTGCTGGTGCTGCACCCAATGCATCTCAGAATGGTACATCTGGCTCAACAAATGGCACTGGAACGGCAGCTCGATTCAATAAGCCAACTGATATTGCTATAGATGCCAGCGGAGCATTTTACGTAACAGATAGAGATAATTATACTATCCGTAAAATCAGTAGTGCAGGCGTAGTAACTACGCTTGCAGGTGAGGCTGGAACCCAAGGCACATCAGATGGTTCTGGATCAGCAGCTAAATTTGGCTCTCCTTATGGAGTCGCTATATATAACAGTAACACCATCGTGGTTACAGACCCTTGGAACGGTAATATTCGTAAAATAAATATCTTTTCTGGAGCTACCACTACACTAGCTGGCTCTACTACCGGTCCAGATCCACGAATCGTAAATGGAACACTTGCTCAGGCCAGGTTCAAAGCTCCAAAGGGTATTGCTGTAGTAGGTGGTATTATCTATGTAGCTGATCAAAATGTAATACGTGCAATCGATGAAGTAAACAATACAGTGACCACCTTTGCAGGGAATGCAGCCAATTTCAGCATCATTGATGGGACAGGAAGTGACGCGTCATTTACAGAAATGGCAGATATGGCGAGTGACGGTCAAGGAAATCTATATGTGACAGAGAATAGCTCAATAGTCAATAGTCATGTAATTCGTAAAATTACGGTAAATCAGCTTACACCAGTTGCACGTTTTCAGGCAAGTAATCGAGATGTTCGTGTCAATGAAAATATTCTTTTGGAGGATATTTCTAGCGGTCAGACACCTACTTCCAGAACTTGGACTATCTCTCCTAAGACTTTTGCAATAACAAAAGGAGACCTTACTACTGACAGTTTAGAATTGAATTTCAAAGTTGCTGGGTTTTATGACATTGGACTTAGTATTACAAATGATTATGGTACAAATGCTAAAACAAGTGATAACTATATAGCGGTATCTACCATCGGTAAGATCACCAATTACGTTTCCTCAGATTTACTGAACATATACCCTAACCCTGCATCAGACTACTTATACGTAGATCTTGATCCATCGCTAGGAGTTACCCAACTGCATCTCTATCACATCAATGGAACTCTTTTAAAAACAGTGGGACCTAATGAAAGAATGTCCATCGCAGAGTTTGAGAATGGCACTTATTTTATCACAGCAATCGGCACTGAACTAAACATCGCCAAGAAGGTGATTATAGCTCACAAGTAACGGTTAAAAATATTTTCAGCAGTAGAGAAGGCTTCCAGAAAGGAGGCCTTTTTTAATTGAAGAGCATCTGCACCAAAGTAGTCTATTAAACGCTCTGTTGGCATATTCCCCACCAAATCATCCTTTGCCATAGGACATCCGCCATACCCCTTTATCGCTCCGTCAAAACGCTTACATCCATTCGTATACGCTGCATCTACCTTTTCTTTCCAAGCATCTGCGGTACTATGAAAGTGCGCTCCAAACTCTGCCGCTGTAAACTCGCGATGTACGGCACTAAATACGCATGATATAGTTTCTGTATTAGATACCCCTACCGTATCGGATAACGAAAAGTGAACAACACCAAGTTCTTGCAGTTTTCCTACCCAGTCTGTAACTATTGCAGTACTCCATTCATCTTCGTACGGGTTCCCAAAACCCATACTGATATATATCACCATTTCCTTATTGGCGCTAGCACACTGATCTAACGTAAATTTGACGGTGTCAAAAGAATCTGCTATACTCTTATTTGTGTTTCTCTGCTGAAAAGTTTCAGATATACTAAACGGAAAACCAAGGTAATCCACTTGTTTAAACTTCACTGCGTCACTAACTCCTCGCTCATTTGCTACTATCACAGAAAGTTTCGATGTTGACTGACTGAGGTCCAAAGCCTCTAGTACCTCTTGCGTATCTCGCATTTGAGGTATCGCTCTCGGAGAAACAAAAGAACCACAATCTATGGTATGAAAACCTACCTTGAGTAGATCATTCATATAGGCTATTTTGGTCTCGGTTGGTATGAAATCTAATATGCCTTGCATGGCATCTCTAGGGCACTCTACTATCTTTACTTCAGCTTCTTTTTGGAATGTTGCCATTACGGTTCAAAAATACCATTTTTGCACTCTTTTTTATAAAATACAATGAACGACGAAACAGCGGCTAAAATGAGTGAAAATAAAGGCACAGAAGACACCCCTAATGTGCCGATTAGCACGAGTACAGACGAGCAAAATAGTGAGCTACGCAAAGCCGTAATACGCTCAGAAGATACTGAACAAGAGTTAGATACATCTTCATTGGAAGAAAAGTCTTTGGAAGAACTTGTGGCCCTGGCTAGTGAGATGTTGGTACTCACCCCAAAAGCAGCAGCAGATAAACTTAAGGTCATAAAAAATGTGTTTTATGAGAAATATAATGCTGCTAAGAACGATGCAAAAGAGTTGTTTGAGCAAGAAAACACCGATCCTGAAGTACATTTCAAGTACGAAAAGGCTCCACTTACCAACCAACTGACAGAAATAGATGCGCAAATAAAGCAAGCTCGCGTAGAAGAAAAACTACGGATAGAACAAGAAAAAAAGAAAAACTTAGCTACTAAAGGAGCGCTCTTAAAAAAACTAGAGGAAATTGTAAGCAATGATGAAACGCTAGACAGCATAAGTCAAGTAAAAGAGATACAGCGCGAGTGGAAAGCAATACGCGTATTGCCAAAAGAAGCCGTACAGGATCTTTGGGACAGGTACAATCTCCTTCAAAATAAATTCTATGATAATCACGGTATTAACATTGAACTTAAAGAATTAGATCGTCAAAAAAACCTAGAGGCTAAGATTGAGCTTACTAAAAAAGTAGAAGAACTGCACAACGAGAAGTCAATCAAACGTTGCTTTATTCTACTGAATAAACTACACGAAGATTTTAAAAATGTAGGTCCCGTTCCTCAGGAAAGTCGAGAGCCCATTTGGCTAGCCTTCAAATCTGCCAGTGATGCAGTCTATGAAGCAAAGCGTGCTGTTTATGAAGAATTAGAGAAAGCAAAAGAAGATAATCTAGCTAAAAAAAATCTCTTAATAGAAAAAGCCGAAGTATTTAATGCCGTTAAACCAGAAACCATTAAAGACTGGAATGAAAAGACGAAGGTGTTTGAAGACCTCTTTAGTGAATGGAAAAAAATAGGTCCAGTACCCAAAAGTGATAAAGATGCTGCATGGACTAAGTTCAATGGCATTAGAAATGACTTCTACACGGGTAGAAAAGCATTTTTCAAAGTATTAAATGCGGAGAAAGGAACTAATCTAAAAGCAAAAGAAGCCTTATGCGCAAGTGTAGAAGCATTAGCTGAAAGTAAAGATTGGGCCGAGACCACCAAAAAAATACTGAATGCTCAAGCAGAATGGAAAAAAATAGGACCTGTACCAGAAAAAGTAAATCAAGCCATTTGGAAAAGATTCAGGTCTACCTGCGATAAATTCTTTGAGGCTAAAAATGCTGCATTCTCGGGTAAAAGAGAAGAAGAAAAGGAGAACTTAGTCAAAAAAGAGGAATTGATTAAACGGCTGAAAGCGCTAAGTACGAAAAAAGTCACTCACAAAGAGGCATTTGCGGAACTTAAACAGATAAATGCCGAATGGAGATCTGCTGGCTTCGTACCGCATAAGGATGTAAAACGCATTAGCAAAGCATATGACGAAGCAAACAATGCTGTATACACGAAGTACAGTAAGCAAATAGAAGAAGCGAAGGCAGCCAACCTTGGTGAGCATTATGCATCTATAAAAGAAGCGTCAAAAGATGGTATAAAACAACTTGAAAGAGAAGAGTTTGGTATCAAAAAACGCATCGGAAGTCTAAGAGAAGAAATAGCCAGTATAGAAAGAAACATGTCATTCTTTGCTATGTCTAAGACTGCTGAGAAAATGCTTAAGGACTTTGAGGTGAAAATAGAGAAAACTAAAAAGCAAATTGACAAGCTTAAGGTAGAACTCAGTGCTATCAAGAAAGCTAAGAGAGACGATACGTCAGCAGACTCTGAACCCTCTACAGAAGCCTCTGCTGAGTAGACCATGGGGAGTAAACCATATAGCAAGCTTGCTATAGCTGCAGCATATGCAAAGTATTACCTCCGTGCAAGTAGCAAGAACAAGGAACTCACACCTACTGTGTACAACGTCGTAGATGAGGTCTTGTCTGATGCGCGCAAAGTAAAGCACTCAGACATCGAAGCCGAAAGGTATAGGCTACAAAAAAGTAAACAAGTCATATCTTTCACAGACTATGGTAAATCAGGGAATATTTTTGTGAAGAAAGTAGCGGACATAGCAAAGAATGCGCTAAAACCGAAAAAGTACGCTCAACTAATAAGTAAGTTGGTAGCACAACGAGGTGCTAAAACTATCTTAGAGCTTGGCACTTCTTTAGGCATCACTACAGCGTACCTAGCCCGCAATAAAGGCACCGAAGTACAAACTATGGAGGGAGATCCTACTGTAGCAGACATCGCTCAGCACGTATGGAATCAGCTCGGACTCCAAAATATTAGCACCACTATAGGTAACTTTGATGTGACACTGGACCAACTCGAAGGAAAAACCTATGACGTCATTTACATAGATGGAAATCATAACCTAGAGCCAACAGTAAGGTACTTTGATGTGCTCCTTAAGCATTCCAATGCACAAACACTCTTTATTTTTGATGACATTCACTACAGCAAAGGCATGGAAGAAGCTTGGGAAGCGATCAAAGCTCACAGCCAAACCACCACAACCATAGACTTGTTCTTCATTGGACTAGTTTATATCAACCCCTCGCTTGTCAAGCAGCATTTTGAGCTGAGATATTAAAAAAAAATACGTATCAAATACTAAATCATCCAATAGTTGCGTTTTAAGGAAAATTATAAACAAAGTCCAATATGATTAAAGACATTACTACAAACGAAATTATACTCTTAGCTTATAATGAATTACCACCTGATGAGCACAGGGATATACTGCAAAAAATTAACGAGAACAAGGCGCTTAAATCACAATACGAGGCTATCTTGGAAGATATGAAAACATTAGATACAGCCTTCACATCACCTCATCCTACGAGTGTAGAGATCATAAAAGAAGAGTCCTGCTCTTCTTCATCTCTAGAAATGATTTAGCCCTAAACTGAATTAATACGTTAAAAAAGCCGTCTCAACTTTAAATTTGAGACGGCTTTTTAGTATCCAAGAATTACCCTAATACGGATAATTAGCAGTTACCTTCTAAAAACTATAGCTAAAGCTCAAGCTCGGTAGAAATGGAAGCTGGTTTTCGCGCTTATAGTTTACCCTGTCAAAATAGAAAATATTCTCCCTGTTGTACACATTGGTAATCGAAAAAATCGCCTCTGCCTTTCTATTCTCTTTTTTAAGCTCAAATCTGCGCTTTAAGGAAGCATCTAATCTGTGGTAGTACGGCAGCCTTCCTCTATTAATATCGTCGTAATATATTCCTAGCTCTCCATTCTCTGATACAAACTCAGAACTTGCGCCTCCATTAAAATCTAACTGCTCATAAAACCCTTGAGTAAGTGTAAAAGGAAATCCTGA
>DNHN01000240.1:9528-9924 GCA_003485825.1 Bacteroidota bacterium
TTCACAATATTGACATTATGCCTTCTATCAAAATGGGGTTGATATTCCCGAATACCGTCATTCCTATTCACTATGTTATACGAGTATACCGTCCATACATACCACTGCTTGTTCTCCAACTTATAGGTGATATCAAATCCGTATGCCTCTCCTTCTTCCACTACATAACTCTCTCTAAGGTAGTACGGTCTGCTTTGATTTGCTGCATTATCGTCAAAAATCTTATCCCTGTTCACATTGGTGACTTGGGTAAACTCTTTGATATATCCTTCTACATTCACTTCCGAGATAGCATTGATATCAAACTCAAAACCTGCTACAGCATGTCTCGCTTTTTGTAGCTTTGAGGTCACCCTTTCTCCCTGAAAATCCGAAGGAAGGTCCCTAGGTCCACTT
>DNHN01000339.1 GCA_003485825.1 Bacteroidota bacterium
CCTCTGCCAGTTATGGCGCAGATGCCGTGGGCGGTATCATACATATCAAAACCAAAACCTACCAAGGACTTTGGGAAGAAGAAAAAAGTGAATTCAATGGTAATATCGCTTATGGAGAAAATAATCTTACGATGACCGATGCAGGATTCCGAATGCAAGGTCAAAAATTTGGCTTTTCAGCCGCCGTTAAATCTACCGAAAGTAGTGGTGAGCAATATGTGAATCCGAGCTATGTAAACGCTGGAAAAGGCGATAGTTTATACACTAATTTCTTTAGCCTAAAGACCTATACCGCAGCACTCACCTACCGTGACCATAAGCACTGGAAAGTATATGCACGTGGAGGTGCAGACCGTAGAGACTTTGCTGCCAAGTACTTTTATAGTCCTAATCCGTACGATGAAGCTACCGAAAAAGTGAATGCGTATTGGACGCAAGCTATGCTAGAATACGACAACAACGGAGGTCAAACCTCGCTAAACATTGGCTACCGTCACAATCAAGACAGTTTTATTTTCAATCCTGCATTTCCTAGAAACTCGCACATCACCCAACGACTAAATGCGACGCTAAGCCACAACACAACCTACCTCAAAACTAGAATCTCATTTGGTCTACAAACCGACTATAATGTCATAGAAAGTAATGACAGAGGAGACCACTCACTGCTCAATAATGCGGCCTTTTTTCTTGCTCACCACAAGTTCAATAAGCTGAATGTAAATGGTGGACTTCGCTTAGAATATTCTGATAAAATAGGTGCTCAGCTTGTCCCACAAGTAAACGTATCACTACTACAAAAAAACATAGTGTACCGAGCATCTGCAGGTAGGAGCATTCGTCAGGCAGATTTTACGGAACAGTATAACTTCTACTTGCGTGAGAATACTCCTGGAAACTTCAGCATAGGAAATCCAGATCTAGCAGCAGAGTCTGCCTATACAGTTGACGCAGGTATTGACGCATATATTTCTCAGAATCTTAAAGTAACCAACACCCTATTTGCTCGTACGTCTAGCAACTTGATAGACTACACGCTCACTAACTCTACCGAGATAGATAACCTTATAAACCTGCTGGATAGCACAGACTATTTTTATGCTAAAAACATTAAGGAGTCATTCACCTTCGGAAATGAATTTGGAGTCAGTTACACAATGGAAATGCCCAACGTAACGATTGACTGGCTACTTAACTACACATACATACACACTAACACTCCAGATAGCGTGGTGTCTAAATACATTGCTAACCACCCTATAAATAACATAAACGGTGGAGCTACCTTGAGATTTAAGCGATTTACCTGGAACATAGGCGGGACATTCATCACTAGAGATGCAGATGAACTACCGACTATAGGTGGCGAGGTAAAAAATCAGTACGGCATATTAAACACCAAGCTAAACTATGCCGCAAAAGACCTTGGTGTAAACCTGTTTGTAAATGTGAGAAATGTATTAGACTCTCGATACCAAGAAATACTCGGAGCACAAATGCCGGGCAGATGGATAATGGCAGGACTTAGTTGGAATCTGACGACGGTGAAGCTTAAGCGTCCAATGTTTTAAGGTCACCTTTATTCCTTGGCTTTCTGTATCTTTGGTTTAAAATATTTACCAAAAGATAATGGGACAAGCACTTCAAAATCTACTAGACGAGTATGGCGAAAGCCACAAAAATGCGTTGAATAAAACAATCCATTGGATATGTGTTCCGCTTATCTTTTTTTCAATCGTAGCACTTATATATAGTATACCCAGCGGCCTGCTTTCAGGCGCTTTTGGAGAAAGTATTTGGAATAATTGGGCTACACTAACCCTAGTGGCAGTGCTTATTTACTACGTGCGTTTGTCGCCGTCTATTGCTGTGGGTATGTTCTTATTTGGGGCAGCATGTTTAGCGGCTTGTTATTGGTTGGTATTGACTTTTAGCACACCGCTGTGGTTGACAGCCGTTATCATCTTTGTGCTCGCTTGGATCGGTCAGTTTTACGGCCATAAGGTAGAAGGCAAAAAACCTTCTTTTCTCAAAGACCTCCAGTTTCTACTCATTGGTCCAGCTTGGCTAATGCATTTTCTGTATAAGAAGTGGGGTGTGAAGTATTAGGGTATTGGAAGCGCATGTAATACCAAGATGATTATCTATAGTTCGTGAGGACACGAACCCATCCACAGGGCAACAAAATCCTTCAACCAGAAATAGCTAAAAGCAAAAGACACACCCTAGAGTGTGTCTTTAATCCTAACTAAAAATCAACGTATTTAGAAAAATCTAATCGGGGCTTAAGGCTTTACTTTCGCAATCGTCGTAGTCCTGCGTACCTTCATTTACGAATGTCAAATACAAATGGTTGGGTCTATCCTATTTTTATCATTCATTCTCATTACATTTGGCGAGTACATTTATGTTAAGAGTCTTAATACTACTGATAAGTTGCGTGCCACTAGCAGCCCACGCTCAATTTGTAACACCATGTGTAGATTCTAATCGAATAAATCCTTTCTATCAGTGTAACGATCCTGCGTTTGACCCAATATGTGGGTGCAATAACGTGACCTATAGAAATGGGTGTGAAATGACCAATGTAGCTGGAGTGAATTCACCCGCTCCAGGTCAGACTGGAGTATGTCCCAATGATCTTTTCTTTTATGATTTTTACCCTAACCCAGTAAGGAATACGCTGAATT
>DNHN01000124.1 GCA_003485825.1 Bacteroidota bacterium
GGTGATATAATCACTCATCTGTGATACCGTACCCTCGTCATTTATTTCCCCGGCCAATTTCAGAATCTCACGCTGAATAGAAATGATGGTTTTATATCCGTCAAGTAGGTGCTGAAGGCCATCTATCCCATTCGTTACATTTACCCGCTCAGTTATTTTTGAATGTTTTACGTTGTCGGTGTAGCTATGCAATGGAGTTCCTTCTAGGGTCAGAATACGCTCAGCTATTTCGTCTATTTGAAGTACTAACGCATTGTAGATCTCCTCAAACTTAAGATGGAGCTCAAAAAACTCTTTTCCTTTTATGTTCCAGTGAAAACCGCGAGTATTCATATACTGTACCGAGTAGGTAGCGAGTAATTCATTGAGTTTTACTACGATTTGTTTGGTTTCTTGTGTGGGTAATCCTATACTGTTCATTCTACAAAGGTAGTGTCGAATGAAATCGTTTATTGATTTCAAAAGGATATACCTCTATTGGTAAATACTATGACTTGACTGCAGTGATTTGTGCTGAAAACAACACCTGCTCTTAAAACCTTGCTATTTATTGGTTACATTTCATTTTCTTTGCACTAGTGAATTATTTAAGTCATTACTATTTCGATAAAGATGAGGACAATAAGTATTACAACATTGGTTTAATACTTCCAGATCTTGCCAGAGCACATATACCTAAGCTAAGAATTAGCCCATATAAAAATATCACCTTTACGACCAAGGAGATATCGAGTATGAATGATGGTACCAATAAACACTTTGCTAGTGATCGTAAGTTTCATAACTGGATGACTTTTGTGGATGTAACCAATAGGGCTACAGACATGATTCGCGAGAGTGGAGATAAGGATATCAATAGAGATTACTTTATAACCCACATCATGGTGGAAGTCTTATTAGATAAGATTCTTTTAGATAAGAATCCTACGCTAGCTGATGATTTTTACAATATGGTAGACAGTGTAGAACAGGATTGGATTCTCAAGTTTATGAGATATGCAGGTCTACAAGACGACGAGCTTTGGAAAGGGCAACACAAGCGTTTTATGAAGGCTGGCTTCTTAAGAACCTATACCAGTTTAGAAAATGTAGTAGCTGCGGTAGAAGGAGTTTGCCGTAAATTGGATATGATAGAGCTCAATGATGATCAACGTCAACTATTAATTGACATTTGTGAGACAATAGAACCGGAACTAGAACGTTCTATTGGAGCTTTAGAAATACAATTGCTGTAATCAATGAATCGTGTACCTACCAAAACGTACTTCCTAACAGGTCTTTTTTTACTGAGTGGACTTAGTGTATTTGCACAGTCGGCTCGTAAATATAGTAATGACTACCTTACTATAGGTGTAGGAGCTAGAGCGTTTGGTATGTCTAATTCTGTCATTGCTTCTACAGATGACGTTACGAGTGGATATTGGAATCCAGCAGGATTAACTCAGCAGGAGGATAAGTTACAATTGTCTTTTATGCACTCTAACTATCAAGGAGGTATAGCAAATTATGACTACATCGGATTAAGTACCAAGGTGAAAGAGAATGCTGCACTTAGTTTTTCGATGGTGAGATTGGGTGTAGATAATATTCCAAATACATTGGACCTCATTCGCAACGGACAGATCAACTATGATCGTGTGACCTCATTTAGTGCTGTGGACTACGGATTTTATGTGAGCTACGCTCAGTTGGCATTAAAGGAAGGTCTTAGTATTGGTGGAAGTGCCAAAATAGTACATCGTAAAGGGGGAGACTTTGCTACCGCTTGGGGTTTTGGTATAGATCTAGGCGCTCGCTATGAGACGAAGAATAATTGGAGTTTTGCGGCAATGGGAAGAGATATTACTACCACTTTTAACGCGTGGAAGTACACTTTTACTGATGCAGAAATCGACGTTTTGCAATCCACTGGGAATGAAGTTCCTATAAACTCTTTAGAGCTTACTCTTCCTACTTTGATTCTAGGAGCAGCTAAGAAAATAGATATCAAGAAAGACTTTTCACTATTGACTGAGGTGAATGTAGACTTCACGACTGATGGCAGAAGGAATACTCTGCTGAAGTCAAATATATTTAGTGGTTCCCCACATATGGGTATAGAAGCTGGATATAAGAATATTATCTACCTGCGTGGTGGAATAGGGAATTTCCAAGAGGTGAAAAATGACGTTGTTATCGGAGAAGAAATCGTCGATAATGAAGTAAGAAATATTTACGGAACCAATTGGACGTTTATGCCCAATATTGGTCTAGGTCTTAACCTCAAGCAAATCACCATAGATTACGCACTTACAGACGTCAGTAATCAAAGTGCTGCACAGTATTCACATGTGTTCAGTATACGGGCAGCTGTGAATCCTACTGGGCATTAACCTGCACGGTTTGCCTTTTTAACTTAGAGTGGTTGTAATTCGCTCCACACAATATAATTCACATTCATAATTTTTTCTGTAAGCGAAGCTATTTAGCTATGTTGTTTTTTGGTGCGAAGAACGCACCGGCAAGTCCAAAAAGACCGGCTACTATTCCTCCTACTAAAGAGGCTATGAGTGGTGTAGCAAAGTCAGAAACCTCAAAGAGCTTGCCCATCAGAAGAGCTACGGTCCCATCATCAATGACGTAGATGCTCAGTAGCCAAGCTAAGAATACCGCTATCAATGACACAAAAAAACCTGCGATAGGTGCGGTCTTAAAGTTATAGGTAAGTACAGCCGCCAACGGGGCAATAATCCACCAGGGTAAAAGCAGTGATGCAGATATGGTTCCTACGAATAATAGTAGGAATAAGAGGCTATTTTTCATGGGTTATGGATAGTGTAAATAGTGGATTAGAAATAGACTGGGGTGTAGGAGATAGGGTCAGTCTATCGTATTCACCTTTGGCCCAGGTAGAAATTTTATTGGAGTAAAAGGGACTTGCAGGGTTGCCGCTTTGGCCACCGGGATAGGTGCCGTATGCTTCTGGTGTGTCGCCTAAAGCTACGATCATCCTCCAGCTAGGCCCAAACTTCTGTTGCATCGCATTCAAACTGTGCTTGGTCCCCCCTACATCTATATCCAGTTTGGAGAATGCGGCGAGTCGTGTTAAATGAAGTATCTGCGCATTTTTTTCTTCAGCAAGTGATGAGATTGTATCGTCCCGGATTTGCCTAAATGACTGGTTAATAAGGTCACTTAATGTTTCGATTTTAACGGTGGACTTGATGTCATAAAATTTGCTGTATGGATTCTTCTCTATGAAGTTTACGGTGACCCATACATCTGGATTTGGCAAGGCTACTTGGTCTTGTTGAGTATAAATTTCATCCCACAATAGTTGATGAAATGCGGTAAACCACTTGTCGAATCGCACCGGATTTAATGAATTAGCGTCGTAGTGAAAGTCCCACCTTTTGAGACCCATAGCGTGTGCGTGAATAGCATTCGTAGAGTCCAGTAACGGAAGCATAACCGCAAGCGCTTCTTTGGCTAACATACTGTAGGTACTGTTTTGCATCATTTTCATATAGTTTACATCTACGGTATCTTTTTCGGACAGGTATTTATGTACTGTCCGGCCTCTGTACGGCTCGAAATTGCCATTGTAGTAGTACGGATAGTCTTCTGCGGCACTGTATTGATTAGCACTGCTTACGTAGCCTCTTGCAGGATTGCGTTCTTGGGGGTTCTCATCTCGTGGTATGATACCTTTCCACCCGTCGGAGGTCTTGTTTCCGGAACTTATGGTGACGCCTTGTCTGTAGTCTTTTATGGGTAAAGCCCCGTTGATACGAAGACCAATTTCGTTTTTATTATCAGCGTATATGAAGTTTTGTGCGGGAGCGTAGAAGTCAGCGGTGGATGTTAGATAATCATCATAATTAGCACACTGCATACCATTTACGAATGCCATAAAATCAGGAGTGGGAGCTTCGTCATGAGCGATCCATCGTAGCGCTAAGTTCATATCGTCTTCTACTACTGGACCCCAGTGCGTGTAGCGCACCGTGTCATAGGTTTCTCGTTCGCCTTTTACATTGTAGGTTTCTATTTTAAGCGTCGCT
>DNHN01000245.1 GCA_003485825.1 Bacteroidota bacterium
GTTTGAGCGTTTTGTAATTATCGTAACTTCTCTTCACAGAGATTTCTTACCAAGTAGCTGGGTAATGTATCACGCTACGTGGGTTGAGGTAGGTATATTCTTGGGAACATTTGGATTGTTCTTCACCTGCTTCTTTTTGTTCGCTAAATTCTTGCCAGTAATCAATATGGCTGAAGTTAAAACCATCATAAAAGACACAGAGTAACATGATTGATAAAAGTATTTTATTAGATGATAAGAAGTTTACTGTAGGCATCTTTGATGACTCAGACAAGCTACTACACGCCGTAGGTACACTAAAAAAGAAAGGTGTAAAGATATTCGATTGCTACACTCCTTTCCCTGTTCACCATTTAGACAAGGCGTTAGGATATGAAAGAACCAATATCACTATAGGTGCATTCTTATGTGGGATGTTAGGATCACTTACCGGTTTCACCTTAGCATACTCTATGAACGTAGTAGACTGGCCAATGATAATCGGTGGAAAACCACAAGATATCTCTGTTTTTACCAGTTTTATTCCGGTAATATTTGAGCTTACTATTTTATTCACAGCCTTTGGTATGGTTATCTTATTCTTTGCTAGAAGCCGAATGATTCACGGTATCAAGGAAGACTTACTATCGAGAAGACAAACAGATGATCATATGGTCATTGCTATTGATAATGCTGAGTCTCAGGACTTGTCCAATAGCGAAATCCAATCTTTGTTAACTAGTGAAGGAGCTATAGAAGTAGATGGTGCTCGTGAGTCCTTTAATACTTCTCTTACCGATGAAGAGAACCTTGTACAAAAATTAATGACGCAATAATCCGATGAAACTAAACAATATATTAAAGTACGGAATTATCCTTGGCATCCCAGCTCTCAGCATGGTGTCTTGTGTAAGCTCTGGAGATAATCCGGGTATTGAGTATGCACCTAACATGTATATCTCTCAAGCTTATGAACCATTTAGTCAAGAAAAGAAGTTTGATAATAATCCAAATGGAATGACGATGAGAATGCCGGTAAAAGGCACCGTAGCTCGTGGTCAAGCTTCATTCATTTATCCTAACCCAAATACTGGTGATGGATATGCTATTAGTGCTGATTATAAACCTTGGATTGCTGCTACAGAAGATAATGTAGCTGAAGGCGAGCGATTATACAATATCTACTGCTGGTCTTGTCATGGTAAGAAGGGTAAAAATGATGGACCTATTTTTAAATCTAAAAAAATACCCGCTCCATCTTGGCCAGACTACCAGTCTGATTATATCAAAGAATTACCTGTAGGAAAGGCATATCATACCGTTACTTATGGGAAAGGTCTAATGGGATCTCACGCATTTATGCTCAATCCAGAGGAGAGATGGAAAGTAATCCATTATGTAAAATCACTCGCTTTCGGAGATGCATTTACCTATGCTGAGCCTAATGCAAATCTCATTTCTTTAGATGAAGCTATGGGCACCAATAACAACACTAGCTTGGATAGCCAGGCTACTGGAACAGTAGAACTCGAAACTTTATAACTAAACGAAACTTAATACAATGGGACACCATATCATAAAAGAAGTATCGCAAGAAAAATTTGTATTCACAGGGAGAGCTAAGATGGTTGCCATCGGGCTTTTCCTAATAGGAGCTATACTAGCAGGTGTAGGAGCTATGGATGTGAAGAACAATTGGGACAGTATCGGCCAACATGCTACAGAAGATGTGCACACTGAAGAGGCTGCAGAGGCTCACGAAGATGCTGGTCATAACGATCATCATGCTACATTGGCTGACGCTAATCCACACGCAGAGGATGGACATACTGAAACTGCTCACGGTGAAGAAGCTCACGGTGATCACCACGCTCCTACTTGGATGAACAGAGTTTGGGCTAATCTACTTATGAATAGCTATTACTTCTGGTTATTCTCAGTAGCTGCTATATTTTTCATAGCAGTAAACTATGTTGCTAATGCAGGATGGGCTGTTATGCTGAAAAGGGTAATGGAAGCTCAGAGTGCTTACCTCTTAATAGGATCGATTCTATTGGTCGGAATCATACTTGGAGCTAAAGATACACTTTACCATTGGGTACAGTACTTTCACAGTGCAGCCGCAGGTGATGAATCTGCAGCTGGATACGATGCTATTTTGGAAAGTAAAGCCTGGTTGCTTAATAACACCTCTATTTTCTTCTTCATACCTTTCGTACTTATAGTATGGATACTTATTCGTATGAAACTAAGAAGAAACAGTGTAGCAGAAGATGAAAACAAAGGGCTTAGTATGTTCAAGAACTCTACTCGTTGGTCTGCAGGATTTATATTCTTCTTTGCATTCTCATTCTCAGCGCTTTCGTGGTTAATCATAATGAGTATAGACGCTCATTGGTATTCTACGATGTTCTCTGTATATAATTTTGCTATATCCTTCGTAACTGGACTATCTGTAATGATGGTTATTGTGCAATACTTGAAAGCTAAAGGGTATATGGAAATGGTATCTGACGAGGTCGTTCACGATTTAGGTAAATTTATGTTTGCATTCTGTATCTTCTGGGGTTATATATTTTTAAGTCAGTGGTTACTTATATGGTACACGAACCTTCCTGAGGAGACGGTATACTTTGCAGCTAGACTAGAAGGCGGATACAAAACGCTATTCGCAGTAAATATATTTATGTGCTTCTTAGCTCCATTCCTTGTCCTTATGATGAGAAATGCTAAGCGTTCACCTAAAGTACTATTGACAGCAGCAGCAGTAATCTTAATCGGGCACTGGGTAGATACTTATTTACTTATTATGCCAGGAACTGTTGGAGATAAAGCAGGAATTGGAATGTTAGAAATAGGAACTACTATGGCATTTGCAGGAATATTTATTTACGTGGTACTTAATTCATTAAGTAAAGCGAATATGTATCCTATCAATCACCCATACGTACTAGAGTCTGCAAACCACGACGTTGGACCATAAGATTCACACGAACTAGTAAAAAGGCTTTGAACAATGTTCAAAGCCTTTTTTTTGCGCCTTACCGTCTCATGTAACCTAGGATAACTTTAACCTTCATGTTTACAGTTACTTTTGTTTTACCATGAACAAGCATTTCGTCTTTACCGTTATAGTAGCGCTCCTATTCGCTTTTATAGGATGCAGCGGTCCCACTAACACTTCCACGACTGAACACAAGCCACCAGTAGACACTGATCTCCAACTAGGTAAAGAAATAGCACTAGCTACCAAAGCAGTATTGGGTAAACACCTGACCCATGCAATCCAAACAAAAGGTACCGCAGGAGCAGTAGATTTTTGCAGTTTACAAGCCATATCTCTTACAGACAGTGTGGGTTTTGTAAAGCATGCAAAGGTTTCTCGTTTAAGTGATTTACCACGTAACCCCAATAACTTCGCTAGTGAACCTTTTTTATCGCAGATAAGCACCTATAAGACACAACTTTTAAATGGAGACAAATTAAATGGGAATAGTATCCTGCATGAGGGTAAAGAATACCGCTGCTACCCTATCGTGACTAACGGAATGTGCTTGCAATGCCACGGCAAGAAAGGAACTGACATTGCTCCCGAAACATTGAAGGTGCTAAATGAAAAATATCCCAATGACCTCGCCACTGGATATTCAGCAAATCAGCTACGTGGTATTTGGGTAGTACAAATGAACTAAAACGAGTAGGCAAATCCTGCCGTCACAGCACCAAAATGCAGCCAATTTTTCACATAGCCATCACTAGGCCCTGTAGGGTTATTAGACGTACCAACCGCTCCACCACCTAAGTAGCGTAGATTCAAAAATCCGTCTACTTCCTTTGTGAGCTTAAGACCTCCACGCAAGCTCGCATCTAAAATAGCTCCCACTATCTCCGTAGTACTCCCATTCAAATAGCTTACTGGAGCATATATTCCATCCGCTTCAAGCTCTCCATAGGCTTTATCATTAAATAAATAACGGCTTCTGATCTTTAGAGCAGGCACTACACCTAGATCTCGATTGGTTCTAAAACGTGTGCCATCCAATGATTCAAAAGATATTGTAGTATTTCTCAAGTGTACAGTACCACCTAGTCCTAAGCTCCATTTATCGTTTTTGGGCGTTACCTCGCGGAGATAACTGAATCGGGAGAAAGGGAAATTTTACAACAGCTTCACACTACTGGTCACAGGATATACTAAATCATCTACAATCAGATCTTCATTGAGGTACACCTGAGACTCTAAGCGTAAAGGCTGTATCAAAAAAATAAATGTATTGCGATTACTTACTTCTAATTCTAAAAATGGTCTGAAAATAGGAAACAGCACATCTTAACCGCGCTATCTTTAAGGTCTTCCATATGGCTATTCATTAGAGCTAAAAGTTACATTAAAACCTTCTTTCAATACATAAAAAGCTGACAGAGACTAATAAACATCAGCTACAACCTAACACTAGCAGAGCATTTCCCCCACTGCTAGCAAAGCTTGTGAAAAATAGTAGCAGTCAGACTCTAAAACTAGAATAATTATGAGTGATTTTTATAAAGTAGGGAACGGGGTTGAAACACACCGCTATATTAGTGTGCACCTCAATGGTCAAAGACTTACCGGAAAATGAGAAAGTATCAAATGTGGAGTTTAAGCCAATGTTAGCGATCTAATAATTAAAGTAGAAAGTTCTATTGAGATAGAAAACTCGCTTGGATTCGAGCTTACTTCTTCTTCCCTTTTTTCTTCTTCTTGACTGGCTCTTGCTTCATCAGCGACTTCCAGTCATCTTTACCATCATCAGCCAGGTCTACAGTTTCAGAGTACTCACCTTTAGTCACCATAGCGCGCTTAATGGGCACCGTAGTATACTCTTCTATAGCTGACAGGTACTCTTTTTCCTCTTTAGCACAGAAAGAGACGGCTTTTCCCTTAGCTCTACCTCTACCTGTTCTACCTACACGATGGACGTAGTTTTCGGCTACATCAGGTAAATCATAGTTTACCACAAAGTCGATTCCGTCGATATCTATTCCTCTTGCCGTCACATCAGTAGCAATCATTATCCTACATGCTCCTGTACGGAAGGCCAGTAATGCGGTCTCTCTATCATCTTGTTCCTTGTCGCCGTGAATCGTAAGCGTATCTATATCTGCTCGCTCCATTGCTTTTTTCACCCGCTCTGCTCGCACTTTCGTTCTCACAAAGACTAGAAACTTCTTGTCGCTATTTTCCTGAAGTAGCCGCTGTAGAAAGAAGCGCTTATCATCCATTTCTACAAAAACCATCTGATGGTCCACATTCTTGCTAACAGGGTCTTTCGGACTTACCTGTATGCGAATAGCTCCACTACCAACCATCTGGTACGCTTGTTTCTTTATGGTTGGATTAATGGTGGCCGAGAAAAAGAGGGTTTGTCTCCGACCTGGAATTTTATCCACTAAATCACTTATATCTTTCGCAAAACCCAAGTCTAGCATATGATCAGCCTCGTCTAACACCAATATTTCCACTTTATTCAACTTCAGGTATCCTTGACTCGCTAGGTCAAACATCCTACCTGGGGTACTGACGATAATGTCCATCCCTTCCAGCAATTTGGTGATCTGATGATCTTGCTCCACACCTCCATAGATACAGAGAGCTTTCACCTTAGTGTGCACTCCTATCTGATTAAACACCTTAGTGATTTGCTGCGCCAGTTCTCGCGTAGGCGCCATTACGACAACACGCACTACGCTTCCCTTTTCATTCGACTTATACTTTATCTGCTGTATTTTATCTATGATGGGAATGGCAAATGCGGCAGTCTTACCTGTACCCGTTTGAGCTATCGCCAACACGTCTTCTCCTCGCTGTATGTGAGGAATACACTTAAACTGAATATCCGTGGGTCTACGGAAACCCATTTCAAAAAGATTACGTTTTACCTCTTTGGACAGTCTGTATTCGTCAAATTTCATTGCACTGCAAAGGTAGGAGAAAGTATACGTCTAATTGCCATATAAGATTAGGACTAAAACCATTCCACCCATTACACCCTACTGGTATGAAATACTGGATTCTCGTGTAACCTGAACAACTCAACTGGCAGAACGAAAGCAAAGCCATTTACTCAAGGACACTTTAGTACCCCTACCATCAAAGAGCAAAGAGGCCATCAATATCTTTAAAACACAACCTCTGACACATGTTTTTGCAGTCACATACTTCACTATCCCTATTTATATTCACTATTTAGAATCTGAATCTTTCAAAACAACCCCATTAATATTCTTGCATTCCTTACATTCGCGGCGAATGAGTTTACATGATTTACGATTAGAAGTAATGTCTACCATAGGAAAGTCTATGGATGATTTACTAGATAAATTTTTAAAACCAATAGAAACCAACTGGCAACCGTCAGATCTTTTGCCTGACTCACGCAACCCAGAGTTTTTTGATGTGGTAAAGGAAATCCAAGAGTTAGCCAAGGAGATGGACTATGACCTGCTTACAGTGCTCATAGGCGATACTATTACTGAAGAAGCTCTTCCTACCTATGAGTCTTGGCTGATGGATGTAGAAGGTGTAAATCAACAGTACAATAATGGTGGACCAAATGGATGGAGTCAATGGGTACGTGGATGGACCGCAGAAGAAAATAGACACGGCGATCTACTAAACAAATACCTATACATCTGCGGTAGAGTAGATATGCGTGAAATGGAAATCACCACGCAGCACCTTATTAATGACGGTTTTGATATCGGTACGGATAAAAATCCATACAAGAACTTCGTATACACGAGTTTTCAAGAGCAAGCGACCAATGTGTCTCACCGTAGAGTAGCTACTTTAGTTAAAAAAACGGGAAACTCACTACTGGCCAAGATCAATGGAATCATAGCTGCAGATGAAGCACGTCATGCTACTGCTTACTCAGCTTTCGTACAGCGAATATTCGAACTTGACCCAAGTCAGATGATGACTGCTTTCGAAGATATGATGCGCAGGAAAATAGTGATGCCAGCCCACTTCATGAGACAAACAGGTGATAAGGCTGGAGAACTGTGGGAACACTTCAGTGACGCAGCACAACGCACCAAAGTATACACTGCTCAAGACTACATAGACATACTCTCTGGCCTTATAAAAGAGTGGGATATAGAACATATCACAGATTTAAACGCTGCCGGCGAAAAAGCACGCGACTACCTAATGGCCTTGCCAGATAGACTGCAACGCGTAACCAACCGCATGAAGGACCCTGAGAAGGAGTACGAGTTTAAGTGGATAGGGACGCATTAACACAAATCTAAGCTTAAGTTTAGATTTATATTTCATTCGAAAAATGCTATCAGGAGAATACAGAAAGAACATCACCATAGGCGCAGAGGTGGAGATAGTGCAGAAGAATCATCAGCGTACAGGTGAGCTTACTAGTGGTTTCGTACAACGAATCCTTACTAAATCTCCTCAGCACACGCATGGCATTAAAGTACTGCTAGAAACCGGTGAAGTGGGTCGAGTGAAAAATGTGCTAGAGGAAGATTAGCCTTTGATAAGTTGTTCTCTTTTTAGTTAAAACACGCTCCTTACAAGCAATACAAATACTTCTCAACTATTTTACGAATTATCTGTTAAATAACCATGAGTAATTTCTACGATTTAACAGCAAAGACACCCGCAGGACAAGAACTAAAAATGGCTGACTATAAAGGCAAGCCAGTTCTTATCATTAATACCGCTACACAGTGTGGGCTCACGCCACAGTTTGACGGCTTAGAGAAACTACATCAAGACTATAAAGATAAAGGCTTAGTAGTACTCGGCTTCCCATGCAATCAGTTTGCTGGACAAGAACCAGAAACCAATGACACTATAGTAGAGACTTGCAAAATAAATCACGGAGTAACGTTCCAGCTTACCGAAAAAGTAGATGTAAACGGAGCTAATACGCATCCTATATTTAAGCACCTGAAAAAAGAGAAAGGTGGTTTTCTTTTACCAAAAATCAAATGGAACTTTACGAAGTTTTTAGTCAACAAAGAAGGAGAAGTAGTCAAACGCTATGCTCCCACCACTACCCCAGATAAGATAGCTGGAGACATAGAGAAAGCGCTATAACACTTAGTAATTCTTCTGCAAACCTTCTTTCATTACACATTCTTTTGTGTATCGCTATTTCAGGACTATACGCTAAAGCACAAAAAAAGAGCAGACGATACGTCTGCTCTTTTACTTATTGATTTCTATGATAGATTCGCTTCGGCGGATAAGAAATCTCTA
>DNHN01000345.1 GCA_003485825.1 Bacteroidota bacterium
CTTTCGCTCTGATACTTTTTTAAAACATACCAAGATGCTGAAGTGGTGGCATTGGTAGACACGTTGGACTTAAAATCCAATGTCCGCAAGGACGTACGGGTTCAAGTCCCGTCCCGAGTACATTTAAGCCTCAACTAGTCCAGTTGGGGCTTTTTTTATGAATTATTACGTCTACATATTGTTCAGCAGCTCTTGAACAAATTTTAATCAACCTGATTTCCAATGCCATTAAATACAACGATAAGGAAATTGTGGAGATTAAAATTGGCGTATCCTCGTCAGCCACTCATTATGAATTTTACGTTCAAGACAATGGCCCAGGAATATCTTTAGACAACCAAGAAAAGATATTTGATATTTTCAAAGTTGCAGCACTTAAAGACCGGTTTGGGCAACGTGGTAATGGTATCGGATTGGCCACCGTTAAAAAAGTAGTAGAAAGCAACGGTGGCATAATAAAAGTGGAATCAGAAGAGGGAAAAGGAGCCAAATTTATATTTACACTTGAGATATAACTGCATTACTACCAAATAAGACTTAACTGTGTTTGACTGGTCTTTTTCCTGAATCATTCTCTTTTACAGTGCTCCTTGTTTTTGAGTTTTATTGGTCGTTTTTTTGCTGCAAATTATTGGACTCCTCCTAATAGAGTAGAAATTTAATAATACAGAAAAACATGGCCACATTTTACGTTATCTATTCTCGCTCTATTGACAATTTCTATGTAGGAAGCAGTCTCGACTATGAAGTTCAACTTGAGCAGCACCAAAAGAATCATTTCCCAAAGGGTTATAAATCTGGAGCAACAGACTGGACCACTTTCTTTACGATCGGCAATATCCCAATAGATACTGCGCGAAGAATCGAAAAACATGTCAAGAAAATGAAGTCACGGGCCTATTTTGAAAGCCTAAAAGCAGACCCCAAAATAACTGACCAACTCAAAGAAGAATTTCAAACTAGGTCATCCAGGTAACTAGCTTAAATCACTCCTCTCAAGAGTTTAAGTTATGAGTGGTGTTTAATTAGCCTTATACTATCACAGATAATACTCTTCTCCTCTTCCCGGTATTTCAACTTTTTCCTGAAAATCAGATGAGAGTACATTTTTGAGATCATACATCGCTTCTTCTTCCCCATGAACAAAAAATACTTTTTTCAGTTCATTTGAATCGCTCGCTTTGAAATAATCCTGAAGCCCTATGGTGTCAGGATGAGCGCTAAAAACATCAGTTTGAAGTATCTTAGCAAACACATACTTATCATCTCCCTTTATGCGTATAGAGCTCTTACCTTCTAACAGCTGCGCTCCGAGGGTTCCAGGAGAGCAAAAACCTGCTATCAGTATGGTGCATAATGGATTCTGTACGTGATCACTGATATGATGCTGAATTCTCCCCCCTTCTAGCATACCCGCCGAGGATACTATGATACACGAATCTCGGTAGAGTTCCATATCTTCTACGTCACTCTTGTCTTCCACCAGATATAGACTTTTAAAATCAAATAGGCTGCCTTCTCCATTTTGGTAGTTCCGGGCTTCATCGTTGAGGTAGTCCGTAAACTTGTTGTGAATATTATTACTCGCTAGCGCAAGTGGACTGTCCGCAAAAACGCGGATTGGAGGAAGTTTACCCTCGCTGAATAGTTTTTTGAGGGTAAAAAGTATGGCTTGCGTACGTCCTACACTAAAGGCTGGGATAATTAGTCTTCCTTCCTGCTTTATACAAGCAGCAGTAACCTGCTCCAGAAGTAACTCTTCTGGACTGCGCGTCTCCTTATGCTCTCGGTTACCGTAAGTGGTCTCAGAGATTAGCGCATGTAGCCCTTCCATGGGCTTGGCATCTACAATAAGCTTACTTCCTGGGTTTCCTAAATCTCCTGTAAAGCCGATTATCTTTGTTTCTCTTCCTTCTTGTATTTCAAAACGGATACTAGCAGCTCCTATGATATGCCCCGCTTCGTACATCGTAAAAGCCACCTCATTATTTAGCTCATGCCTTTCGTAGTAGTTTACCGTGAGTACCTGTTCATTGGCTTTTTTCACTTCATTAAAACCGTACAGTTTTACACTTTTCTTTCTGTTGCTATTGTTATTCTGAATATTGACGGAGTCAACCCATAGTTTCTCTAGTAAGTAAGATGTAGGCTCCGTGCATATTATCTCTCCTCTAAATCCATGCTTTACTAAATTTGGTATGTTCCCACTGTGGTCTATGTGAGCGTGGGTAAGAAGGAGTACATCTATATCCTTCGCATTGAACGGAAATTTTGCATTAATCTCTTTATTGGTCTTATCCTCATAATCTATCCCACAATCTATAAGAATGGTATACCCACTCTCCAACTCCAATAAGTGCATACTGCCTGTTACTTGCTTGGCAGCTCCCCAACATGTATATTTCATTTCCTAACTAAACTTATCGTGCAATAATAAGTTTGGAATGGCTTATAACCCGATTATCATCGCTATAGATGCTAACAGTGTACGAACCAACAGGCAACTGGCTTATATCTATCTCCGATGTGGTAGCTACTTGCTGTACTATTAATTCTTTGCCCATAAGGGAACAAATACGCATTGTGCCTTGCTCTTTGCCGGCCAACCGCAGGCTAATCTTGCTGTTTGCTGGATTGGGATAGATATTAAATTGCGTTGGTAACAGGTCTTCTACTCCTACGGTAATATTGATACCCGCAAAGTATAATGTAGCTGCCAAAGCTCCTTTAATAACTTCTGTGGTTGCTTCCGTATCCATGTTGGCTAGCAGATCGCGGTCGCTGTGATTATTATCATCTTTAGATTCTTGATACAGTCCATTCACTGCGTAATTTAGGGTTTGAAAGGGCTCGTAGTCAGATCTTTCCACCCGGCCAATAACGGGAATACGTGTAGTATATAATTCTATCATCCGCACTAACGTATCCGTTTTAAGGTATGAAGCAATATTGTTCGTACTTGGATTAGTGTTCTCGTCCCGTTCACAGACTATGCGCCTATTGTCTTTGC
>DNHN01000242.1 GCA_003485825.1 Bacteroidota bacterium
TATGACAGATAAAAGACCTTTTCACTGAAAAAAAAAATAATATTTAGATAGTAAAAAAAATATATATATAAAGAAAGGTAGAAAACCGACACTCCGTCATGGGTGTTTTATTTGAATGTTTTGTTACCTTTGTTATAAATCAAATTAAATTATGAGTGAATTAGGATATAGCCCAAAGGATTTAACCTTTGATTCAAATGCGCGCAAGCGTCTTCAGAGTGGTATAGAAAAGATTAGTAAGGCGGTAAAGTCTACATTAGGCCCTAGGGGTAAGACTGTCTTGATAGAGAGTCAGAATCATACTAGGGGAATTACCGTTACTAAGGACGGGGTGACTGTCGCAAAGAGCATAGACTTATTAGATCCTGTAGAGAACCTTGCTATACGTATGGTCAAGGAGGCTGCAGACAATACTGCTACAAGTGCTGGTGATGGAACGACTACGGCCATAGTCTTGACCGAGGCGATTGCATCGTTGGGCATGGATGCCATAGACGATAGTGTCAGCTCTACCGAGGTGATAAGAGAGATAGGCAGGCTCACTGACGATGTGGTCAAGAGACTAAAGAAGATGTCTAGGAAACTTGGCAAGCGAGGACTGCTTGATGTAGCTACGATAAGTTCTAACAATGACAAGGAGATAGGTCGGGTGATTGCCGATGTGTACGGGTCGATTGGTGACAATGGGCTTGTGACGGTAGAGAAGAGTATGACCGAGAAGACATACCACGAGGTGACCGATGGGATAAAGATTGACAAGGGATATACCAACAAGATGTTCGTCAACAACCAGAAGAAGGACGAGTGTATACTAGAGGACGCTCATATCCTTATGACCGACCATGAGATTACAAACGTGCTGGCGATAGAGAGCATACTAAAGCCCGTGATACAGAGTGGCCAGCCACTACTGATTATTGGGAGCTGCTCAAACCAGGTGGTGAACACTTTGGCGGCTAATGTTGTCAAGAGCGGTCTGAAGATATGTAACATAATGCCACCTCAGTTTGGATACAAGCAGCATGAGTTGATGGGTGATATAGCCGTCAGTGTGGGTGGAAAGTTTATGAGCGAGAGCCTTGGCGATGACCTTAGCACAATAACCATGGCCGACTTAGGCAAGGCAGAGAAGGTGATTGTAGGCAAAGAGAATACAATAATCCTACGTAACGAAACTAATCCAGAGAGTATAAAGTCTAGAGTCGAGGAGCTGTGGGTTGCTCATGACCATGCTAAGATTAAGCACGAGCGTGACTTCGTAAAAGAGAGGATCGCATCTCTAACGGGAGGGATAGGAGTGATATATGTCGGAGCCAATAGCGATATCGAGCACAAAGAGAAGTACGACAGGGTGGACGATGCCGTGTGTGCCGTCAGATCTGCACTCGAAGAGGGTGTGTTGCCAGGAGGAGGGCTCGCCCTATACAACCTGAGCCATAAGTATATGCTCAACGACAAGATGTGGGACGCTACACAGAGCAGCAAAGAGTCTCGTATCGCCAATAGGATAATGTCAGACGCACTTGTGTCTCCCATGAGGCAGATTATGATCAACGCGGGTCTAGACCTAGACACTGTTATGGATAGTATCCAGGGTGAGAACGTAGGCTACGACGTGAAGAACGACTGCTATGGCGATATGTTTAAGATGGGGGTGGTTGACCCACTAAAAGTCACAAAGAACGCGCTAAAGAACGCATCGAGTGTCGCGACAACGATACTCAGCACCAACGCCATTGTAACTTTGGCTAGGACATATACCGCAGAGTAAAAAATTCGAACACTAAGCCTTGAAATAAAAGACATGAAGCCAATTGGGAAATATATTATCATAAATAAGATTAGCGAGCAGGTAAAGACAGATTCTGGGCTTATACTCTCTGATGACGAGGCGACAACCTTCAGATATAAGAAGGCAGAGGTCGTTAAGGTAGGCACGGAGGTGACTGCCATTGCCGATGGGGACATAATATACTATGACCGCAACACAGGGCACACTATGATCATCGATGAGACAACATACTCGGTGATTACCGAGAGAGACGTCGTAGTTGTTGACTCTCCTTGCGAAGATTCAGCATATACTTCCGATAAACCTTGTCAGTGTAACTAGCGTTCTTCCTAAACATAGGGTTGGCGGTCTCTGAGATGGGGAAATCCTCACCATTTAGCTTTTTATAGAGGGTAGTTATGCATGAACGAGCCTTGATTGTAAGCTCATATAGGGCCTTATGTCCTCCTCCAGACTTTCTCCACACATGAATCCACTCTCTTTCTAGCAAAGACTTGAATCTTTTCTTATCCCAAGGGAGGACTTGTTCAAACTCTGCAAACTTTGTCTTATCAAAATACTGCTCGCTATAGAGGAAGAACAATATGTCTAAATCCTCTTGACTGAGTTGGTATCTTACCTTCGCCCACTGTCTTACAATCCTCCAATACTTCATGTAATCTAGTATAGGCTCAACCCTTCGGTACCTTACTATATTCTCAGCCTTTACTTTTTTCCTTCGGCTAATCCGTTCTTGTTTTTGCTTTTTTTTGCGCTCTTGTTTTTTTCTCCACGCAATTCCGGCTTTTGAAAACTCAAATTCCATTTGATTATATTTGTAGTAAAGTTAACATGTAATCTTTATAAAATGAAACAAGGATATAACGCTCGACTTGATGAGTCAATCGGAGCAAGAAACGGAAAGAAGTCTCAGTCTATGAAAGACCGCAGAGATGAGTCTAAGGCTATGTCTAAGAAAATGTATGGCCATGCATATGGAGCTGATAAGGGAATGTCTTACAGACACAATCACCCCGGACACGTTCATAATGTAGCTGGTCACTTGCGTTCACTTTACAAGAAGTAAGCTATGCCTATTGACAAGACCACAAAGAGTGGAATGCCTAAAGGTATGTTAAACTCTAGAAGAAGAGGTAGAGACTTATCTACTCCTTTGGCTCCATCTAAATTTGACTACAGAGATGTAGGGGCAGACCAGCTTATGAAGATGCAAGCCAAGCAAAAAAAGATAAAAAGAGATAAAATTGCTAAAATGACTGCAGATCAAGCAATAAAAGCTTTTAACTCTACAATGCAGACGCCAGGATAGTGGCTACCAAGTCTAAAATGAAATGCAACCGCGTGGTTGCTTCGGATAGACCCGGTAAGAAACGAATGGTTAAGGCTTGTTCTAACGGGCAAGAGAAGCTTATTCACTTCGGAGCGAAGGGATATGGTCACAACTATAGTCCCGCCGCCCGAAAATCTTTTAAGGCTAGACACAAGTGCTCTAGCGCAACAAACAAACTAACGGCTCGGTACTGGTCGTGTAAGAAGCTCTGGGCAGGCCCTGGAGGGAGTACTAAATCATCACCAAAAAGCCGAAAGGGTAAATATTAAAGTTATGCCAACCGTAAGTTACAAGTGTCCTGATTCCGGATCAAAAATGAAAAAGACCTTTCCATACAACGCTGTAGGGAAAGCTCAAGCCGATACTTTCGTTAAACTAATGAAGGGAAATATCAAGTACAATCCTAACAGATACTCAAAAGGATATTAAGATGGCTAAATTTAAAGTTCATAACATGTATAGCAAAACTGGAATAAAAAAGGTTGCTAAAACCATGGCTCAACATGTATCTTTAAAGAAACAAGGATACACTCATACAAGAAAATAAAATGGGAAATAAAGTAAGTTGGATTTACGGAGGTAAAAGATATAGTGGGACTTTGATTAAAAGCAGAGAGACCAAAACTCACAGGTACGCAAGAACCGATAACGGAAAGATTAAAAGTTTGCCTAAAAAAAAGAACTAATGAGTAAGTTAACAAATAGACAAAAAAAAATTGCCAAGGTTGCGGCTCCTTATAATAAGATTACTGGTGCTGACTTTAAGGCTTTAAAGGCAATGAAGACAGCGAAAAAAGGATAAGCCTTCGGTAAGATGAATAACTCAAATAATGGGTTTATAATTAAAAACTGGCAGATCATCCTATGGTTTGTTATTGCTGTATTTACAGCAGGCGGAGTCTTTAGTGAGTTTACTTCTTTGAAGACAGAACTAACCATGGTTCATGATAGGCTAGACAAAAAAGTAAAAGTAATCAACGAACTAGAAGATCGCTTAATAGACATAGAGAAGCAACTTGAGTATGAGCGAGGGCTTATTGAGGCTACTATGAATCAAAAAAATAAATAGTTTTTTTTAGATTACCTTTGAGGATTAAAGTAAGAGAATTTTTAACCCTCTAAGACACAAAAATGGCATATCCAAAAATAAACGTCAACACAGGATTGGCGGTAGGAGTAATCGCTAGCGATACAATATTAATCCCTAGCCCAGCTCTCCCAACACTAACAGGCGCTGCAACAGCTACAACAACAAACAAGCTAGTAGATTCTAACGCTAAGTTTGTTACCAACAAAGTTCAGATAGGTGATATTGTATATAACACTACAGACAACACTGTTGTAACAGTAACCGCTATAGACAGCGAAACAACCTTAACAGTAAGCGCAAACTTATTTGCGGATACCGAAAACTATAAGGTTTTTATAGGAGGGCCTGTCTTTTCTACAAGCATTAACTCTTCTTCTGGATGTCTTCTATATGTAGGCAGTAGTGAGGACATGACTGCCACAGAAATGGGCTATGCGACAATCAAAGTAAAAACAATTGCGGGTAATGATGTGATATTCAACAAGTTCCCCGTTGGTCAGTATTTACCTGTGCAAGTTCTCCAAGTTTTTTCTACAGGAACGGAGTCAACTTCAAGGGTGAGTTGTGTAGCTATTTGGTAAAAAAACAATACTTTTTTTTGAACTAACTTTGCAATTGAATCTAATTCAAACTCAATAAATATGCGCATCTATAAACATTTAAAGACTAAAGTTATGAGCTTTGCAGACATTTTTAAAGACACCAACGATTGGAACGAAAAAACAATAGTTGGTTTTATATCATTTGCCGTAATGATAATCGTTATGATTGTCGATGTAATCACGGGGTGGCTAGGAAAAGACCTAGTTGTAAATGAGTTCATCTATAACTCTTTTATGTTTATCACACTAGGTTCTTTCGGTATTGCAGGAATTGAAAAGTTTGCAGGAAAGAAATGAAAAAAAAATCACCTATAGATATGTTAGATACGTTTGGAGAAGATAGAGTTCTTGGTGTTAGTATAAAGTCTCTTGTTGCGATAGGCATGACTGTAGCGGTAGCGGTTTCAGGTTATAGTATGATTAAGCGGGATATAGAAATTGCTAAAGAGCTACCAATACCTCCAGTCACAAAAGAAGAATTCAGACTACAGACCGAGATAATTGATAATGCTATCTTAGAAACAAAGGAAGATATATCTGAAATAAAAGAACAAATGAACCGCATGGAGTCAAGATTGTTTGAAAACTCTCGACGATGAAGATGTCTGCAAACTTTAGCTTGGGCGAAATGACAAGCAGTCATACCGCGCAAAGACTAGGAATAGACAACACTCCTAACGATGANNCGATGAGCAGATAGAGAATTTAAAAGAGCTATGTGAGAAGGTTCTTCAACCTATTCGTGATAAGTTTGGCCCCGTGCGTGTAACATCTGGACTGAGGGTTCCAGATTTAAATACTGCTATCGGTGGGTCTAAATCGTCGCAACATTGTAAGGGTGAGGCGGCAGACATAAATTTATGTGCCAATGGATGTGGAGGTAAGAACTCGGATGTCTTTAACTATATAAAAGAATCATTAACATTTGATCAGTTGATATGGGAATTTGGCGATTCTTGCCCAGCGTGGGTTCATGTGTCTTATAAGTATGGGCATAATAGGGGTCAGGTTCTTAAGGCTAGTAAAAAAAACGGAAGAACCGTTTACACTAAATTATCATGAAGTGTAGCGCTCTTAGTATAATTGTTTTTTTATCTTTGTCGTTAATAATTTTAACAACTAGCTGCTCTTCAAAATGGCACCTACAGAAAGCAATACAGAAAGACCCAACAATGTTAGTTCAAGACACAATAGTTGTCAAGGACACGGTTGTGACAAAGCCGACTGCTGTATTGGATACGGTCATCATCTCAAAGATAGATACCATAGAAATTGTAAAGAACAACTTCCGAGTAAAGATTATGCGGAGCTTCGACACCCTAATAATAGATGGAGGTTGTGAGTCTGACACTGTGTTTCGAAATATAGAAGTTCCGTATACCAAAATAGAATACAAGGCCGCGACCAAATATCAAAAGTTTAGTGGCTACATAGTGGGTGTTTCTTTTGTGTTAGTTATACTAGCGATAGCATTGTCATACATAAGAAAGCGCCTCCTATAAATTTGTTATCTTTGTGAGAATCCTTTCATTGGAAATAAAATATAGAAATGGCAAGAATTAGTACATACGCTTTAGATGAAAACTTAATCGCTAGTGATAAGTGGATAGGCACTTCTGCAAATGATTCTAACGCAACTAAAAACTATTCTGTAGGAAATGTAACGGACTACTTGAATAAGTCAGGAGTTATTGACTCTCAGACCTTGCGTTACAAGTATCAAGACGTAACACCTCAAGACACTAGAGAGGTGGGAACTATATCTTTCGCCACATCGCAGGGTAGTACCGTTAATTTTTCTAGCATAACCACATGGGTTCTTAGTAAGTTTGCAAAGCCAGATAAGCAAGTAGACTCTTTTTACACATCACCACTTATTGGTTCTTACGTTTTAGTAACCAACGCTGCAAACGTGTCTAATTGGGCAGTGTACTTGTGGACTGGATCCGCAGCAACCACAGACCCTAATTTTTACAATATAGGACTTACTTATATTTCGGGATCTGGAGTCTTACAAAAAAACAAAGACTATCTTATTTCTCTGCTAACCTACGACGTCGCAGGACAGACGGGAGATAAAACTTTTGTATTCACTCAAGGTGTACCCGCTACAACTTGGACTATACAACATAACTTAGGTAAGTTTCCCTCTGTGGGTGCTGTAGATACAGCAAGCGTAGCAAACGGACAATTATATTACGGAGACGTAAAATATATAGATTCAAATAATTTAACAGTAACATTTGCCTCTCAGTTTTCAGGCAAAGCATATTTAAACTAAAACAAACATGGCAATTAATTTCTTAAATAGTGTTGATCTAAATACAAGTCAACTATTAAACGCAGTAATACAAAACGTAGGCGCTGATCCAACAAGTGTTCTTCAAGGTCAGATTATATATAGAACAGATACTAATCAATTAAAAGTAGCTAATGGAACTGGCTATGTTCAAGTTGGTGGTAGTTTCACTTTAAGAGCAGCTGACTCAACATCTCCAAACAATGATTTTACAGTAACACCTGGTTCTACTGTTAGTTTAGCCGGTGGTACTAATATGACAGTTACTAGAGGCGGTTCTGGATCTGAAAACGTTTTTACTGTAAATACAACAGCAACACCTGATCAGACAATAACACTAACAGGTGCTGTAACAGGAACAGGTACTGGTTCTTTTGTAACTACATTGCAGCAAGTTGTAGATACAACAAAATTTGTAGCCACTGCAATTACTAAATCTGGTGAAGATTTTATTACAAATGCTGTTGATACACAAATACCAACTACAAAATCTGTATACAACTATGTTAATTTAGCACTAACTGGTACTTTAATATTTAAAGGTGGTTTCAATGCAAGTACTGGTGTCGTAGTATCAGGGCCGAATACTGGTGATAAGATGTACACGCTAGATCAAGATCTTGCTATAACAACAGGAGATTACTACGTTGCAACTGTTGCTGGTAATTTCTTCGGTGATGCAAGTATACCCTTGACTGTAGGTGATCAGGTTATAGCTGATGCTACAGTTGCTGCAGGTAGTGTCACTAAAACAGATTTTACCATTGTTCAAGCAGATAGAGATTTAGCCACACTTACAACAGTTGGTATTGGTAATGTAAACGCAAGTGCAACTTCAGGTATAGATGTTTCATATTCTGCTGGTACAGCTAGTTTAGTTGTTGATGTAAATGAAATAAGTTCTTCTACAGATAAGCCATCTAAAGTATTAGGTACAGACTCAAGTGGTAACACTAGGACTTTTACAGATTCAGAATTTTTTCAACATAGATTTAAAAATGTATCTTTAGACAGCTCTAGTACAGCTATATCAAGATCTGTTTCTGGTGGAGTAACTACATTTGTTGTAGATGTTAGTAATGCTGCTATCTTTGGCACAGCAGGTTCAGCTTTAAATACAACAATAGAAATACTAGATCACAGTGATGGTGCAACTGTATATGCTGAAATAACAAGACCAGATGCTGCTGAATTAACTATTGCATTTTTAGGAACTAAAGCAGATGGAGATTACGATGTACTTTTGACAAACGTAGGATAAAAAATAATCAAATAAAATAATAGACTAGATGGCTATTCAGTTTTTAAACAACCCCAAAGTAGGAGATAACGTTAAAATTGAACTTGGTGATTCATCTGATCTAAAGATTTACCACGACCCAAGTATTGGTAGTGTAATAGAAGAGTCAGGAGCAGGAGATTTATTTATAGATACTAGTCAAGCAATTAAGTTTAGAAAAGCAGGAAGTTCTGAGCTTATGGCTCTTATGACACCTGACGATAGTGTTGATTTATATTACGACAATGCTAAAAAGTTTGAAACCACAAGTACAGGGATTAGTGTAACAAATACAGGGGCAAATGCTTTTATAAAAATTAACAGAGAAGATGCAACTACATCAGGCGCATTATTTTTACAATCCTCTAATGGCACTAATAATATTAATTCTAATGGAGTTAAAGATTTAAAAATTTCTACTAACAACACCGAAAGAATGCGTATTGATAGTTCAGGGAATGTAGGAATTGGAAATACAGCTCCTAGTGCTAAGTTGGAAGTTAGTGGAACTGTAACAATATCACACGAAACAGGATCACAAACTTCTCCTACTACTCAGCTTCTTTTTGATAACGATAATATTGATAATGGTGGAGGTTATAACATTGACTTTAAAACAAGTTCCAATGATACTGCCAATAGGTTTATGTCTAGAATACAAGCGTTACGAGGTAGTGGTGCGATAAGTAGTCTAGGATTTTTTACAGACACAGGCTCTGCGTTAAATAGAGCTTTATTATTAGACTCATCACAAAACGCAACTTTTGCAGGTGATGTAATTGTTGACGGATCAGTTGCTGTTAATACTGAACCACTATTTAACAGAGAGTTATTAGTAAAAGGAGAAATTGCAGCACTAGCACAAGATAGTGGAAATAATCAATTGTTGCTTTCTGCATCTTCTACGCAAACAAATATTTCAGCAACTTATGGAGGCACAGGGTCTTATGCGCCTATGCAGTTTGAAACAGGTGGTGCTGTTCGAGTTCATCTTACCGCATCTGGAAATTTAGGCATTGGCACTACATCTGCTACAAACAAGCTTACTATTTCAGACAACTCAGCTCAAATAGCTTTAATAGATACTTCTACAAGTAACATAGGAGAAATACAAGTTGGAGATGCTGATTTTACTTTTAATTTAGACAGAAGTGCTGCTATATCTAGTGGTAAGTTTGCTTGGAGAATAGACGACACAACTAGGATGGAGCTTGGTCTTGATGCTGGTGACTTAGGTCAATTAAGATTAAATGAATATGGGGGTGGAAATATAACAGGTACAGCCACTCAGCTTTTAGGTGTTGATGAAAATGGTTATATTATAGAAACCTCTACCTCTGGTGGTGGTACAGTAACAGGATCAGGCGTAGCCACAAGGGTTGCTTTCTGGTCAGGCACTTCAGCATTGTCAAGTGATGCAAACCTTTATTGGGATAATAGTAATAACAGACTAGGTATAGGAACTGCGAGTCCTTCAGAACTTTTACACGTTTATCACGCAACAACTAACACTTTAGCTTATCTGCAAAGTGGTGATGCTACCACAACTTTAGCTATGGCTGATAACGATGGTTCTACAAGAATTGAGTCTGATTCAGGAGAATTTAGATTTAAAATAGGAGGGACTGCTTCTACAGCTGGTAGTAACACTACAGAAGCAATGCGTATCACTAGCGGTGCAAGAGTTGGTATTGGACTAGTTAGCCCCTCAACAAGATTACACGTCAGGTCTGGTACAGAAAACGTAGTTGCTAGATTTGAAAGTACAGATACCGCAGCTACAATACAATTAAAAGATACAACTGGAACAGTATCAATTGAATCAAGAAACGACTTTAGGTTTTCTAATTCTTCTGGAGAGAAAATGCGTATTGATAGTTCTGGTAACGTAGGTATTGGAACGACTTCTCCTACTAGCAAACTACAAACAAAGTTAGAAGCCACTTATAGTATGGGCATGAGTAACGAATATGTTTCAACTTTTGTTTCAAAATTACAATTAGGTAGAGTAGGTGTATCGTCAGTATCTAACATAGATTTTATTTATGATATTCAAGGTACTGAATATGGATCTATAAAAAGAAATTATGTTAATTCATCTTTAAAGTTTGAAAGAGCAACTAATGTAGATATGATAATCAACGGCTCTGGCAACGTGGGAATTGACACTACTGCTCCAGGCTCTAAACTTCAAGTTGGCCCTGGAACAAATAACAGTGTTAGATCACCAGTAGCATCTTTAGGAGCTGCAACTAATGGAGTTTTAAGCGCATTATCTTTGGTTAATACAAGTGGTAATAATGTTGCTGGTTATGGTACTAGTCTTGATTTTCACTTAGCTGAAAATTACTCTCCAACTGGTCAAATAGCTACAGTTGCAGAAAACACAACTGTACTATCTGCTTTAACGTTCTCTACTTATTCAACTGCTCTAAATGAACGTATGCGGATTAAGTCTACTGGTAAAGTTAGGTTTAATGCATATGGTCAAGAAGATTTTACAGGCACTGCGGCTTATCTATTAGCCGTAGAGTCTGATGGTGATATAATAGAAATAGGCGCAAGTGATATACCAGGCGGCCCTTACTTACCTCTTGCTGGTGGTACAATGTCAGGTACGGGCGAAATAAGAACACCTGA
>DNHN01000068.1 GCA_003485825.1 Bacteroidota bacterium
TCGAACGTACTTTTCAAGTATCGAACTTCAGGCACAAAAGGCTTAAGACCTGACAAGTCCTCTTTAATAAATGCTCTATACAACGTATCACACATCTTCGGCAGAGAATCATAAAGTACAGGTCTGTTCGCATTACTATCTACGATATGATCTTTAAGCACGTACAACTGCGCACTCGCACTGACGCTAATCAACACAAAAACTATAGCTAGTAAAAAGGTCTTCACTTGATAATAATATTAAACAAAGTTAAGAACAAAAAAACACAGTACCTTGTAGTATTCATTCGTATAAACAGATAAACCTCACTTTTTACCGAGAATAATTAAAGTAACTAACCTGGACTCGCAGTAGATATTCATTTTTAATACCTTTGCTTATGCCAATAAAGGGACCTCTGCTCTACATACTAGCACTAATGCTCATCTTAGGAGCCTGTGCAGAGCCAAAGCAAAATAACAGAATAACCATAGTAACTACTACAGGTATAGTGGGTGACTGCGTGCGAAATATAGTAGGTAACCAAGCAGATGTGATATCTCTAATGGGTGCGGGTGTAGACCCACACTTGTACAAAGCAAGTCAGGGAGACATAGCTAAGCTAACAGACGCAGATATCATCGTATATAACGGCCTTCACTTGGAGGGGAAAATGGCTAAGATGCTAGAGAACTATGCGAAGCAGAAACCCGTGTATGCCCTTGGTAGCTACATTCCTAAAACTCAATTAAAACGAGCAGACGAGACCTCCGACCTAGTGGATCCACACATCTGGTTTAGCCCACAGGTATGGCTGGAAGGCCTTCAAGGGGTAGCAAAAGAACTCGCTAAAATCAAAGGATTAGATAGCACCTATATACGCTACGAGATGTACGCCAATGATATTCGAGCTAATGTAAAAACACTTACTATACACCTAGATAGCAGCTTGTTAAAAGAGAAACGTATATTAATCACTAGTCATGACGCTTTCGAATATTTCGGTGATGCATTTGGCTTTGAGGTACGGGGTCTACAAGGTATATCTACAGCAGCAGAGTATGGCGCCAAGGATGTAAAAGACCTTATCGATTTTATCATAGAGAAAGAAATAAAAGCGGTATTTGTGGAAACAAGTGTGAGCGATAAAAATTTACGAGCAGTAATCGAGGGGGCCAATGCTCAGGGCTATAAACTAGACATAGGTGGTACACTTTATAGTGATGCCCTAGGAGAAGAGGGTACGCCAGCGGGCACATACAAAGGAATGCTCACCGCTAATATTGCTACAATCATAAACGGATTAAAATGAGCATACCTATCATAGAAGCACATAATCTTACTGTAGTTTACGGCCGGAAACCAGCGTTATGGAATGTTGACTTTAAACTACCCGAGAAGCAAGTAATCGGGATAATGGGACCAAATGGAAGTGGCAAAAGCACACTCCTCAAATCCATTATGGGTGTCGTAAAGCCTACAAGTGGTTTTACCCGAGTATATGACCAGGAACTGGAAAAGGTACGACACAAAGTTAGTTATGTGCCTCAGCGTCAAGAGATAGACTGGGACTTTCCAGCAAGCGTATGGGATATAGTAGCCATGGGGCGCTATCAAAAGCGTGGCCTATTTAAAAAACTAACGAGTGAAGACAAAGATATAGTCACTGACAGTTTAGAGAAAGTAAACATGCTCGGCTACGCTAAACGACAAATCAGTCAACTCTCCGGTGGCCAACAGCAGCGGGTATTTCTAGCACGTGCCATAGCACAACAAGGGGACTTATTCCTCATGGACGAGCCATTCGCAGGCGTAGATATTGCTACTGAAGAGATGATCATATCCCTCATAAAAGACATGAAGGATGCAGGCAAAACACTTGTCATAGTGCACCACGATCTTCATACTGCTCAGTCCTATTTTGACCACCTGGTACTACTCAATACCAGGCTAGTCGCTTGCGGGCCTACCAGCGAAGTATTCACCGATCAGATTCTCACTGACACCTATGGAGGTAGACTTACTACTATAGCAAAAATTAGCCAAGAAATGGAGAACAAAGAGTTCCCAATGAGACATAAGTGATGAACTTCTGGGAACATATCACCACATTTTTCTCCGCAGAAAACTACACCCTATTTGTAGTCAGCATAGGGTCCGGTATTCTCTGTTTTGCTGCAGGCGTAGTAGGCACATTCACTTACCTGCGCAAACGTGCACTTATAGGCGACGTAATCTCTCACTCAGTATTGCCAGGAGTTACCATCGCCTTTATGCTCACCGGAGTAAAAAATCCCGTATACTTTCTACTGGGAGCTATATCTTCTGGGTTACTTTCCATCTGGATAGTAGACTACGTACAGGCTAAGTCTAAACTAAAACCTGACACTATATTGGCACTTACCCTCAGCGTATTCTTCGGCGTAGGAATAGTGCTACTAACAAAAATACAGCACAGTGGCAATGCTGCTCAGAGTGGATTGGATAGTTTTTTATTTGGTAAAGCAGCCTCTATGGGCATGTTAGATGTCCAATTATTTTCGGTTATAGCTGTAGTAAATGTATTGTGTATTTGGTTTTTTCTCAGGGGATTTAGTCTTGTGAGTTTTGACGAAAACTATGCGAAGGGACTTGGATTCAATGTCTCCTTTTTAAAATCTTTTCTAGCATTAATTACCGTGGTTACTGTAGCTATCGGTGTACAAGCCGTAGGGGTAGTGCTTATGGCCGCATTACTAATCACTCCTGCTGCTGGCGCACGATTTCTTACTAATTCTATATCGAGGATGCTCCTATACGCTGGGGCTTTTGGTTTCTTGAGTGGAGTAGTCGGGGTAGTCATCAGCTACAGCGGAACAGGTATGCCCACAGGTCCATGGATAGTCGTAGTACTTTCTGTGTTTGCTTTACTAGCCATATTGTTTGGTAAGAAGAAAGGCGTGCTAGCCCGAATGAGACTGCGAAACGCGAACAACATAAAAATTAACAATGAAAATGTCTTAAAGGACGTGTACAAAATCGCCAAAGACGGCAAAAACACCATCTCCATAAACGACCTCGTAGACCAAGAGAAATATGCAATAGCCAAGCTGAAATCAATTCTTAAAAGGCTAGAAAATGACAACCACCTCGACCAAATACGAGGGCTCATAATACTTAGTGATAAAGGACGATTAGCAGCGAGAGAGGTAATTCGAAAACACAGACTTTGGGAGATCTATCTTTCCAAGTACTTCCAGCTAGATGCAGACCACCTGCATGATGATGCTGAAGGCATAGAGCACGTCATCACACCAGAAATAGAGAAAGAACTGATACGATTACTAGAACGGCCAGAGACGGACCCTCACCACAGCAAAATACCCTACTAATGAACGATTTTTATATTATTTTCACCGCTAGTCTAGTAGCTATAAACTGCGCTCTTATGGGCAGTTTTTTGGTCATGCGTAAGATGGTAATGATTGGTGATGCTATATCGCATGCCGTATTGCCAGGCATATTCGTAGCTTATTGGGTTTCTGGATCTACAGCTAGTTTACCCATGCTCATAGGAGCAGCACTTAGTGGCATATTGGCCACACTCATGATTGAGTGGTTTACAAAAAAAGCTCGCCTACAGAGTGATGCGGCTATTGGCATCTCCTATACGCTCCTCTTTGCCATAGGCATTATCCTAATATCAAAATTTGGCGCCAATGCTGACCTAGATCAACAGTGTGTGCTGTATGGAGAAATAGAGTATGTGTCTCTCTGGCTTCAACCCATACTCGGAGGACTG
>DNHN01000208.1 GCA_003485825.1 Bacteroidota bacterium
CAAGGAAAGGTACAAAAGTATCGTTTTGCAAAAACGGTAATTTACTCGGACCACCGATTTGCGTATGAAGATGCTCAGAAAGTAATAGAAGAGAAAAAAGGAACGTACGCAGCAGAACTAGAAACGATGAATGACATCGCTCTTAACCTGAGAAATGCGAGATACAAAAACGGTGCGATCAACTTTGAAACAACGGAATTTCGTTTTGTGCTAGACAAAGATGGAAAGCCCACAGCAGTCATTCCTAAAGTACGAAAAGACGCACACAAAATGATAGAGGAGTATATGCTACTCGCCAATAAGTATGTGGCCATGCACCTCTACACCAAGAATGATAAGACGCCACTACCGTATCGTGTGCACGAAGAACCCAGTGATGAGAAAATCACGGAGTTTGCAGAGACCGCAGCGGAGTTCGGTTATAAGATAGATACCCGTAGCTACAAAGCTTACAGTAAGTCCATCAACGAAATGGTGGCAAAAATAGAAGGTACGATGGAGGGAGATATCCTTCAGCCACTTGCGATACGAAGTATGGAAAAAGCCTACTATACCAGTAAGAAAATCGGTCATTTTGGACTTGCATTTGACTATTACGCACATTTCACCTCCCCTATTCGTAGGTATCCAGACCTTATTACTCACCGAATGCTACAAGACTACCTGACCAAGAAAAAGTCATTTGACTACGGAGAGGTAGAAAAAATGGCAAGTCACAGCAGTAAACAAGAGCAGAAAGCGACTAGTGCTGAGCGTGCAAGTATTAAGTACAAGCAAGTGGAGTATATGGCCAACTTCAAAGGAGAAGAGTTTGATGGAATCATCAGTGGGGTGACAGACTGGGGCATCTTCGTGGAAATAGTAGAGAATAAATGTGAAGGAATGGTGAGGCTCCGCGATATGAAAGGAGATCACTACAACTTCCTACCCGAAAAGAAAAAGGTAGTAGGCCAACGCACTGGCAAGTCTTACAGTATGGGACAGCAGGTGAGAATACGCGTAAAGAATACAGACCTAGCAAAACGAAATATTGATTTTGTTTTTGTGGAGGAAAGGCATTCTTAGTTTAGGACGCACATAAGGGTTTAAGATCTGAGGAATAATCTTTAAACCAAAAACCACGACAACTTGGTTATATTTTTTCATACTCCGTACAACTTTTATTCGACCCCTCTGGGGTCGTTTTTATTTGCCTGTATATTTCTTAAAATATTTGAATCCCAAGGATTCATTCTACTCGATAAGTGCGAAGCAGTAATCCCAAAGGGATTGAATAGTTATAACCACCATAAGCACCTGTACTCACGACCAAAAAGGGTCGCAACTTTTCTACACCAACAAATCATTCCAAACCAAAAACACAACCACCTCCGTTTTACTATTTTGTAATCTGATTAACTTTTATTCGACCCCTCTGGGGTCGTTTTTATTTACCTTCATATTTCTTAAAATATTTGAATCCGAAGGATTCATTCTATCCTATAAGCACGAAGCAGTAATCCCAAAGGGATTGAATATTGATAACCACCATAGGAACTAGTACCCACCGACCCAAAAGGGTCGCATATTTACTTCACCAATAAATTATTCCAAACCAAAAACCACCACCACCGTTTTACTATTTTGTAATCCGATTAACTTTGCTCTCTTGAATAAGCTAAAAGAACTTCTTGCCGATTTAGAACCTGCAATAGCAGATATCATAAACCAACCTGGCTCACCTAGAGCTGTGTATGAACCTATCAGCTACATACTTAGTCTTGGAGGTAAGCGTATTCGCCCAGCGATGGTATTGGCAGCGTATAAGTTGTATAAAGAGGATTATACTCCAGAAGTAATGCAAGTAGCACAGGCTGTCGAGATGTTTCATAACTTTACACTTTTGCATGATGACATCATGGATAACTCTCCCCTGCGAAGGGGTCAAGAGACCGTGCATATCAAATGGGATGATGCTACCGCCATCCTCTCAGGCGACTTGCTTCAGATAGAAGTATATGAGAAGCTGGCAGAAGTAGGCAATGTAGAAATACTTAAACTTTTTAATGCTATGGGTCGTGAACTCTGCGAAGGGCAAATGAATGATATGCAGTTTGAGCAGATGGATGTGGTGAGTAATGCGGATTACCTCGATATGATTCGCCAGAAAACCGCTGTATTGCTAGGTTTTAGCTTGCAAGCAGGAGCTCTCTTGGGCGGAGCAAGTGCACAAGAAGGCAAACAATTGTATGATTTAGGAATTTCAATCGGACTGAGTTTTCAGCTAATGGACGACTACCTAGACAGCTTTGGAGATACCGCCAAAGTAGGCAAACGCATAGGTGGAGATATCCTAGAAAAGAAAAAAACCTATCTATGGAATGAGATGTGGAGCAGACTAGATGCTACCGCTCATCAAGAAATAGAAGCGGTATACACTAAACCTGAAGTAGAAATCATCGACTTCGTAAAAACAAAGATGGATGAAAGTGGAGCTAAAGATTATACTTTAGAGTTGGCTCAAAAATATACTTCTAAGAGTTTAACTGCTCTAAACAGTTTTGATACTCCTTCTGGGGATAAGACGTACTTGGAAGAAATAGTGAAGATGTTGGCGGGAAGGGAGAGTTAAGAATTATCCATTTTAAAATCGTCTATCCTTTCTAGATAGGTTAGTTATCCCGTAATAAAATAGCCTTACACCACTCTCTAAGTCGCTCTTCTCAGCTACTTTAGGTATTATTCAAGATGTGATTATAGTCATTTCTGATTTAGTATTAAAACTAACTGAATCCTCAATAAATTTCGGTGTAGTGATTTCCGATAGCACTTTTGATTTTAACACAATAGAGTCCGATTGAGAGTATAGAGATACTACCCTAAACAAAAAAATGAAGGATATGCAAAGTCTATTTCACACTAGCCAAATCTACAAAAACCTACGTACAGGTTCAACTTCCCTCCACCCTCTTCTTCAACGCTTCATTCATAGCCACAAAGTCACCTTTCGTTTCTCTGTCAAGCTTCTTAGCGAATAGTCTAACTAAAAGACCACTAAACTTTTCGCTTTGGATGAAGGTGGTAGTTCCATCAGAGTTGTCCATTAATTGAAAACGATGTTCTCCATCAAACAAGCCTTTGAATAGCAGTTTTCCTATCCACTTGAACTCTTTATTTTTCTCATAGACCAGTACTTCTGGTTTAAATGTCATACCTCCTAGTTCTGCTTTTATAATATTCCCTACTTTCACTTAACCTGGTATGGATTTTATAAATGGATTCCACTCAGAGTAGCTATCAAAATCTGTGAGTACTTCCCAAACTTGAGATGACGTAGCTGCTATCTGTACTTCTGTTGTTATTTCTTTTTGCATTGTGTCGTTGTTTTACAATACAAAGGTGATGTGACTATGGCCTCACTCCTCTTGACAAATATCAAGAAGTACGTTTAGCACGAATACAGGAACGTGTCTCTGGTGTCATTCTCAGCATACTAGCTAGATACTGTAGCGGCACTTCATTAAAGGGTATAGGATTGAACTGCATCAAATCATTATAGCGTTCCTCTGCAGATAGGGAAATCTGATTATGCACTCGCTCTTCTAGTATGATGAAGCACTTGGTCAGGAAACGTTTTTCAATCTCAGGCAACGCAGGAAGCACTTCTTTCAGATTATCATAATCCTGCTTAGCTATAGTGTAGAACTCGCAGTCTGAGAGAGTCTGTATGTTCCATCTACTGGGAGTTCCGTATGCTAAACTGGCTAAATCTGTGACGAAGTAGCCCTCCGTACTTATCCACTGTGTGACTTCTTTGGCGCCATCAGACCTATACATACGCAACATACCTTTACTTATAAAACTGAGCTTATGACAGGGCACACCCGCTTTTAGATAAAACTCACCTTTGGCTAGTTTTTCCGCCTTAAAAAAGGGAGAAAGCACCTTAGCTTCTTCTATAGATATCCTGTAATTTTCTCTTAGATATTGTATTAATCCTTCCAGAATTACAAATAAAGTAAAAAAAAAGCCGAGCTCCCCAGCCCGGCTTAAAATATGAAACTCAAAATGATTATCTCAGGATAATCATTTTGAGTTTCAAAAAAAAATCCGGGCTTTCAAAAGATATGAAAACCCGGCGATCTAGCCTTTTAAAGGACTAGATCCTTTATTAACCCCCATTAATGGTGCAAATATCGCCTTATTTTTAAAAAGACAAACTATATTACTTTAATGTTAATAAAACTTTTTTACCCTAAGTTAGATTTTCTTTTTGGAGTAGGGTTTAGCGATTATTTTCCAGTGGCTCTGTTTTGGCAACTCACTTTCATTTAATTTGTATCTCATAAAAATGCAACCGCTCAGTATATACCTATCCAATTCTACGAACGTATTTTATAACCTTGCCTTGGAGGAGCACTTAGTGACTGCTAGTCATGAAGATATACTACTGTTTTATATCAATACGGATGCGGTGGTCATAGGCAAACACCAAAATCCTTGGAAAGAGGTAGACTTGAGTCCAATCAACGATAACTTAGACACCCATACAGTGGCTCGTAGACTAAGTGGTGGCGGTACCGTATTTCACGATCTTGGGAATATCAATTTCTCATTTATCCGAAATAAGGACACAGACTTTGTCAATTTCAGAGAACATATCGAGCCCATAAGTGCTGCACTCCTTGCCCTTGGAATCCCAAACAGCATCTCCCCACGCAATGACATATTCGTAAATGAGCATAAGGTAAGTGGTAACGCTGAACACGTAAATAGTAAGGCAAAACGAATACTGCATCACGGAACGCTACTCTATGATAGTAATATCATAAAACTAAATGGCAGCATAAAGCCCAAAAAAGCGCTTCCTATAAAAACACATGCCGTGGACTCCGTGCGTAGCCCAGTAATGAATATGCGTGATCTTACGGATTTAGGAGATACTCCTGCTTTTTTAGAACAAGTAGTATCAGAACTAAAGAAACACCTGGAGGTAACGTCCACAGAGAGTATCCACCCAGAAAGCAATTTGACGGTTCAAGCTTTGGTAACCGAAAAGTACACGAGTTGGGACTGGAATTTTGGACATACTCCCCAGTTTACCTTCACTTCAGCGAATGGCTCCGTGTTAAAAGTACGCAAAGGAAAAGTGATAGAAGCTGAAAACAATCACCTGATAGGACTCCCATTTAGTGAAATAGTAACATGACCAAAAAAGAACTAGCCAACAAAATACTAACTATTCTAGAAAGGGAGTTCCCTGAAGTGCCAATACCATTGGACCACAAGGATCCTTATACACTTCTCATTGCCGTATTGCTCTCTGCT
>DNHN01000142.1 GCA_003485825.1 Bacteroidota bacterium
ACTGTGCTCAGAAATATAGGTGTACCGCTATCTCACATGCTCATAGCCTTCAAAAGCTTGGAAAAAGGAATGAGTAAACTCATCCTCAATGAAGATGCAATACATGCAGATTTAGACCGCAATTGGGCAGTAACAGCTGAAGCTATTCAGACGATTCTAAGAAGAGAAAAAGTAACTGGAGCATACGAGCTACTGAAGGATCTGACAAGAACCAATGATGGGATCAATGAGGCATCCATTAAAGTATTCGTAGAGAAGCTAGACTTACCTGAGAGTGTGAAAGAGGAAATACGCACTATTACTCCGTTCAACTACCTGGGATATGCAGCCGAGTAAGAAAACACTCGTCATAGGAGCTACGCCCAAGCCAGAGCGATATGCTTATATCGCCACCGAAATGCTACACGATTTCGGTCATGAGGTAGTTCCTTACGGCGTAAAAAAAGGAAACATAGGTGACTATACCATTTTAAATGAGTGGCCGGCAGATCAACAATTTGATACCATTACACTGTATATCAATCCTACACTACAAGAAGGATTTTATGAGCAAATACTCGCTCTAAAACCGAAGCGGATTATTTTTAATCCAGGAACTGAAAACTCCGTACTCGATGAAAAAGCAACCGCTGAAAACATTCAAACACTAGATGCTTGCACATTAGTACTTTTGCGCACCAATCAATATTAAAAACAGTAATCATATATATGAAAAAGACATACTTATACCTGAGCATTGTGCTACTAGCCTTTGCCTGTACCCCAAGTCAAGATGCTATGAAAGCTGAAATAACAGACTTGGAAAAATCAGAAAAAACAGGCACTAAAGAAGGGCTTGCGGAGTTAGCAGTACTGCATAAGAACTACGGCTTGAAGTATACCGATGTAGAAGCTAACAATTACCTGTATGCCGCGGGTCAATACTATTTCTACGAAAACAATGGCACAGAAGCCATGCCACTACTGACGGAGTATATTTCTAGAGACGACAGCACCGATAGATATAGAAATGCAGCTATAAACCTAGCCATCCTCCACGGTAAAGCAGCAGATTACGCCGAAATGGATAACCTGATCAGCGATGTGCTAGACGACGATTTACCTACTGCAGCACAATGGCAAGATATAGTGAAATTGTATGAAGATAAACTAAGCGCCGATACTGAGATTAAAACAGAAGATTATGAGCGATTAGCTATGGCCTATACTGCTACCGGCAGATTCCCAAAAGCAGTATCTAGTTTAGATACGGCGATACATAAATATCCAAATTACGAAAAACGTTCTAACCTATTGTACAGGGCTGGTTTCATAGGCTGGGAATACCTAAAAGATACTGAAGTAGCTAAAAAATACTACAATCAGTTTTTAGAAGAGTACCCCAATGACCCTAAAGCTGAAGAAGTAAAACAAATACTCACTTCCGGAATGCTAGAAATGAGTGATGACGCTATTTTAGAAATGCTTAAAGGGAAAGGAAAGTAATGGCAATAGCACTCATTACTGGCACTACGTCAGGCATAGGAAAAGCTACTGCGGAGACATTAGCTAAAGAAGGGTATAACCTCATACTGAATGGTCGTAGACTGGACAGACTCGAAAAGCAAGCGACAGAGTTAGCCAATACGTACGGTATACAAACACACCTGATGCACCTAGACGTGCGTGAAGCGGATACCGTAAGCGACTATATCACCAACCTCCCAAAGGACTGGAAAAACATAGACGTGCTCGTAAATAATGCTGGTTTAGCGGCTGGATTAGGCACTTTGGAAACGGGAAGTCTAGACCATTGGAATGCGATGATAGATACCAATATTAAAGGTCTATTGCACATATCTAAAGCCATGATTCCGTTGCTTAAAGAAACAAGGGGACACATTGTAAATATAGGCTCTATAGCTGGCAAGGAAGTCTATCCCGGAGGCAATGTATACTGCGGTACCAAGCACATGGTAGATGCACTAAACAAGTCCATGAGAAGAGAACTCGCAGAATCAGGCATACGCGTATCTAGTGTAAATCCAGGTGCTGTAGAGACTGAGTTTTCTATTGTAAGATTAGATGGAGATTTAGACAAAGCCAAAAATGTCTATGAGGGTTTTGAGAACCTGGTAGCTCAAGATATAGCCGATGCCATATGGTTTATCCTTAGCAGACCAAAGCACGTCAACATCAATGAGCTCATAATAATGCCTACTGCTCAACCAGCAGCCGGTGTGGTGCTCAGAGACCAAGGTCTTTAATTAAAAGACTATCCTACTGATCAATATTCTTGGATTGGAATCGTCATCATGGAGATATGACCGTTTTTAATCCATTGTTTCACGTGTCTATCTTTCCCAAGATATGCATACTTAGGCTCAACGGTTACAAAGACAATATCTGCTTTCACTTTTCTGCTGTAGGCTTCAGTGGCACTAGCTATATTCTCGCCAAAGGATTCGCTTACCGTGAATTTTATACCTCGTTCAGCAAGGTATCTCTCCGTCTGTCTAGCAAATAATTCTACCGTTTCTACTTCATACTTAGTATTTGTTTTGCTAAGCAATAAAATGTGTAT
>DNHN01000064.1 GCA_003485825.1 Bacteroidota bacterium
TAACGTGCAACTTCAAGAATAGAATAATCGAGCCTTTGCACTCGCGATGCTCTGTTGTGGAATTCAATATCACCAAGGAAGATAAAGTTGCCGCAGCGACCGACTTCTTTAACAGGTGCCAATATATATTAACACAAGAATCTATTGAGTTTGATAAGAAGGTTCTTTCCTGTGTCATCACAACGCACTTTCCAGACTGGCGTCGAGTCATAAACGAATTGCAGAGGTATGGTGCAACAGGACGAATAGATACTGGTATACTGGTGAACAGTGGCGAGTCGTCTATCAAAGAGTTGATGCAACACCTAAAAGGCAAATCTTTCACAGAGATGCGTAAGTGGGTTGCACAGAATAGCGATGTTGACACTGCCTCATTATTTCGTCGATTGTACGATATGTCAGCTCAATATCTCAAGCCGCAATCTGTACCACAGCTAGTAGTGCTACTTGCCGACTATCAATACAAATCTGCATTCGTGGCTGACCATGAGATAAACATTGTCGCTTGCTTCACAGAGATTATGACTGACTGTGAGTTTGTATAATGGCTTCTATCAAACCATTTGACTTTCTCAATGAAATAAATTATGGTAAGAAGAACATAATTGCTGAGTCAGAAAACCCAGAAGCAGCAGAAAAGTTCTATACACCATTCGTAGTTAATAAAGGGTTGTCGTACTTTGTAGACACGGCTCTCTTAGCTAACGAAGTGAACCAACGCCACGAGGCCGACCACAAGCTCCAATTTGAATTTTTGCTAAATAGTATTCGTAAAAGGAAAAGATTTAGTAAGTGGTTCAAGAAAGAGCAGGATGACTGCATAGATATCATAATGAATTATTATGGATATAGTCATGAGAAGGCAGAGCAAGTACTGCCCCTATTCAATGAGCATGAGCTAAAGATTATAAAAGATAAGATGTTTATAGGTGGAAGCGATGGCTATTGATCTGGGATCTATTGTTGAAATTAAAATAAAAGAGCAAGATGACTTTCTTAAAATTAGAGAGACCCTAACTCGAATTGGTATAGCCTCAAGAAAAGATATGACCTTGTATCAATCTTGTCATATTCTACATAAACAAGGTCGTTACTACATCGTCCACTTCAAAGAGCTATTTGCGCTTGATGGTAAGCCCACTAACTTCGACGAAGGTGATCTTTCACGAAGAAACACAATTACAAACCTACTGGCTGAATGGGGTCTCGTGGAGATTGTCGATCCAGCGAAGACAAAAGAGCCAGTAGCATCTTTGAGTCAAATCAAAGTTATATCATATGGATCCAAGAGTGAATGGACTCTTGTAGCCAAATATAATATTGGTAGAAAGCTGTAAAGTTTTTATAAATACTGATAGAGATGCGGAATGGTCCGGTCTCGTTTTTTAAACCTTGCTTAATAGTAGGAGGTCTTCATGACTAATCTAATGCTCCCCCGTGCCTCGTTTGTAGGCTTCGATCGATTATTCGATCAGCTCGAAAGAGCAACCCAACACCAAAGTAACCCTTACCCTCCGCACAACATCATCAGACTTACAGAGACGAGTTATACCATCGAAATGGCTGTGGCTGGGTTCTCTATGTCCGATATCGATATCGAGGTAGAGAGGCGCTCTCTGAAGGTCTCAGGCGCGATGACATCGCGCGACCGCGAGTATGTCCATAAAGGTATTTCTGAGAAGAAGTTTAATCGTACCTTTAATCTTGCCGATCATGTAGAAGTTACCAGTGCCACTCTTGAGAACGGAATCCTCAGCCTCAACCTTGAGATTGTGGTTCCGGAAGAACTTAAACCTCGCAAGATATCTATCAACGACAAATCACCCCCACCTGAGTTTCTAACCGAAGAAGACAATTGTAGCTGTTGACTTTGACTGAGTAACGCAATATAATAAGAGGGTCCTTCGGGGCTCTCTTTTCATTTATGGACTTTATTATGGCTAATGTAAAATTATTAAGAATGATATCTGGTGAAGATGTCGTATGTACTATGGTGGCTGAAGAAAACGAAACTATCACAATCAAAGATGCTATTGTGGCTGTCCCAACAGGGCAGGGTCAAATTGGATTTGCTCCTTGGTCACCCATCATCAGTAAAGATGAATCTGAAATGACAATCTCTAATAAGTTTGTCATCTATGTTGCAGAGCCAGAATCCTCTGTTGTCGAACAGTACAATACGATGTATGGTAATGTTATCGCTCCTAAGAAGCAATCGATAATCGTATAATGTCAACATTCTATACAAGTGTGGATCGAAACGGACCTCATATACTATTCAGGGGTTATAAGAACGGTAAGCGTATTCAAGAGAAGGTTCCATACAAGCCCACATTCTATCTACCATCGTCTGAACCTACAGAGTTTAAAACTTTGGACGGTCGATACATGGGACCAATTAATCCTGGTAACATGAAAGACTGCATGAAGTTTATGAAGGACTATGAGGATGTGGACAACTTTGAGATATGTGGTAATGCCAATTACGTTCAGCAGTTCATCTCCGATGCCTTCCTAGACAAAAAACTAGAGTTCGATAGAGACCTGATTAACGTAACAACTGTCGATATCGAAGTACAATCAGATCAAGGATTTCCTGAGGCAGCTGACGCCAACTTTCCTGTAACTGCGATATGTGTCAAGAATAATATCGACAACATATTCTACGTGTTTGGATTGGGTGAATGGAAGAAAGAAGATTCCGTGTTAACTGATGACCTCTACGATAGAGTCAAATACATTGAATGTGAATCTGAAGCAAGACTTCTCATGGAGTTTGTAACGCATTGGGCTAATAACTATCCTGACGTATTGACAGGATGGAACTCAAGAATGTTTGACACTGTATATCTCGTCAATAGAATCTCGAAAGTTCTTGG
>DNHN01000203.1:0-1955 GCA_003485825.1 Bacteroidota bacterium
ACCTGCCTTACAAGCAGGGGGTCGTTGGTTCGAATCCAACATTGCCCACAGCACAAAGTCTCGCTTCGGCGGGACTTTTTTTGTTTCAAAACGTGTATAGTCAGTGAGTTGATCGGCCTCGATACATATACTCAACACAGTAATCTTATATATGTAATCTGCTAGTAGTCATTTTGTTACAATTGCGAGCAAGAGAACAATTCTATCACAGACTTTAGAGAGTACCTCTAGTTATAGTAGGTCCTCAACATCCCTTGCAGGAGACGCGGAGGATTCGTGTGCACCACACAAAGTCCACACTTGGACCACATCTCTTGCCTGTAAAAAAGTTCGATTATAATTTTGGACTCAGACCGCCTGAAAATGATTTGGATCCATTAAACTTGTGGTATGAGAGCACTAGTGCAGCGAGTAAGTGAAGCCCAGGTAAGCATAGACGAGAAAGTACACGGAAGTATAAACGCGGGACTCGTAGTGTTTTTAGGCATTGGAGAAATGGATGTGGATGATGATTTGGACTACATAGTTAAGAAAATCACACAGCTACGTATTTTCTCAGATGAGATGGGTAAAATGAATAAAAGTCTCATAGACATAGAGGGTGCTCTGCTGATAGTGAGCCAGTTTACCTTATATGCTTCCACAGCGAAAGGTACACGCCCGTCCTTTATAAAATCTGCTAAACCGGATATGGCCATACCCCTATACGAGAAGTTTATAGCAAAATGTGAGAGACTACTCCCGGTGAGTACAGGAGTGTTTGGTGCGGATATGAAGGTGAGTTTAGTCAATGACGGCCCCGTTACCATTTGGATAGACAGCAAGGAGAAGAAATAGTCCGTCTTGGAGGATTCATAGGGCTAGCTGATAAAGGTCAGTTTTATATTGCCTTGCAAAAGGCTAAATTTGCAGCAATAAATCAGAAGAATCATGGATACGAACACAATAGACCTTCCTAAGGTATACGACGAAGCTCAAGATTTTATGCCTTTACTGGGCACGGACTATGTCGAGTTTTATGTAAGTAATAGCAAGCAAGCAGCCCATTTTTATAAAACGGCTTTTGGGTTTCAGGATTTAGCGTATGCTGGATTAGAGACAGGCCTAAAAGACAGAGAAAGCTATGTTCTCGTGCAGGATAAAATAAGAATCGTGCTTACTTCTCCGCTGACAAGTGGAACAGACATCGGTAAACATATAGATGCCCACGGAGATGGAGTAAAAGTGGTAGCCCTATGGGTGCCAGACGCGACACATGCCTACAATGAAGCAGTAAAACGCGGTGCAAAACACTACATGAGTCCTACTACTGAGGAGGATGCGAATGGTAAAGTGGTTCGCTCGGGGATTTATACGTACGGAGAGACTGTACACATATTCGTAGAACGCAAAGACTATAAGGGTGTATTCTTGCCGGGATACAAGGAATGGAAAACGACGTACAATCCAGCATCAGTAGGTCTGCAGTATATTGACCATATGGTGGGTAATGTAGAACTGGGTGAGATGATGACGTGGTGTAATTTCTATAAGGATGTATTGGGTTTTGCTCAGATAGTATCTTTCGATGATAAGGATATATCTACGGAATATACGGCGCTTATGAGCAAGGTGATGAGTAATGGAAACGGAAGAATTAAGTTTCCTATTAATGAGCCCGCAGATGGTAAGAAAAAGTCTCAAATAGAGGAATACTTGGATTTTTATGAAAGTCCTGGAGTACAGCACATCGCGGTAGCTACAGATGACGTTATCGGAACAGTAAGAGAGTTGATATCCAGAGGAATAGAGTTTTTAAGAGTGCCAGACACTTATTACGATGTACTGCTGGATAGAGTAGGAGAGATAGATGAAGATGTAGCACCTCTAAGAGAGCTAGGCATCTTAGTAGACAGAGATGATGAAGGATATTTACTTCAGATTTTCACTAAGCCGATAGAGCCTAGACCTACACT
>DNHN01000203.1:2078-9315 GCA_003485825.1 Bacteroidota bacterium
TAGATATAAAAAGGGGCTTGAAGATTTATCTTCAAGCCCCTTTTTGTTAAAGCTAATTGGTACTATACCAGATGGCTTTAAGGGTATTAGCCCTCGTCTCGTCTATCCGCACCCCAGAGGAGTTTATTGCGAATGGTTTCCATATAGGTAGTTCCTGAGAGTTGTATCATAGTGAAGTTAAACTCCGCTTGCTTGAGACTTAGCTTGGTATTAGCAGGTACTATAAATGAACGAGAGTCTAAGGTGATAAGTACGGTATCTGCCCGTCCGCTGGTTTCTATTTCGAGCACCGTAAGATCTGGGATTACGATTGGCCTTACCGTTAGATTATGGGCAGCTATAGGAGTGATAGCGAACGATTTACTCCCAGGGAATATCAGTGGTCCGCCACAGCTCAGGGAATATCCAGACGATCCTGTCGGTGTAGCTACTATCAGACCATCTGCCCAGTAATTATTTAAAAAATGTCCGTTGAGGTGAGTCTTCACGGTGATCATCGCAGACGTATCTCGTTTCTGTACCACAAAGTCATTCAGTGCATAAGGGAACGCATTGATTTCGTCGATATCCGATTCTATCTTGAGCAGTACACGTTTCTCTATATTTGTTTTTCCTTCTTTTAGCGCTATAAGAGCTTCTTCTACCTCATTCATTTGAATATTGGCCAAGAATCCAAGCCTACCCAGGTTTACTCCCATTACTGGCAATCCGCTATCTTTTACGAGTAGTAGCGTGTCTAGTGCGGTACCGTCTCCTCCTAAACTAATCAGACAGCTGAAATTTCGAGGAGTTAGACTAGAATCAGTACAAGAGTCGCACGTGATGTCATAGGTTTCTTTTAAGAAAGCACCATAGCTCTTACTAAGCTCATATTCAATATTTTGTCTATCTAATATGGAGATAAAGTTTTGATAAAAAGCTTTGAAATTTTTCGTTTTGATAGGTCTACCGTACAGTGCTACTTTCATATTAGATCGCTTTTTTAAAGTGTACAAAGAAACCACCTTCCTGTAAACTGTTCAAACTATATTCTAATCTGAGTAGTCTATCGTTATAAAAGAGTGTATTAATGCCGAACCCTGTGGAGTAGATGAGGCCATTGTTTAGTTGGTTACTTGGAGGGGCGTTGCTGAGCTGACTGTACGCACCTTCAGAGTACGCTTCTAGATATACTTGGAGGGGCAGTCTTTTGTAGTTCTGTATGGGAATGAATGGGAGCTTGATGTTTTTTTCTATAACAAGATAGCGCACTGCGGTATTGATTTTAAGCCCACGAGTACCGTCTATAACGTAGTGCTCGAATCCGCGGACGAGTTCATCGTATCCTAACATTTGGCGGTCTGAGTAGGGCGCATTCGTGTTACTGTTTAGCTCTGTATGCATGGCTAAAGCAGAACTTAGTTTTGGCGTCAGATGGTTGAATATTTGCGCTTTTGCTGAAACAAAAATATTGGGCTCTAGGGTGTTGTTTTGCCAGGCATTTGCTCCGGCTTTCAGGGCAAGATATCGGCCGTTGGTAGGATAAAAAATATTGTCACGTGTATCATTTTCGAGCTTCATGTAAGCGGAATACGTGCGTTGGTGCCGTAAATTATTTACGAAATAGTCATTGACAGGCACACTCGTGTCTAACTGACCTTGCTCATAGGTGATACCATAATATATTCGTGTAAATGGATTTAGTCTTTTGGTTAGTTCTACATAAGACTTGGTCTCGGTGATTAGGTTTTTACGCCCATTTTTATAAAACTGAAGGCTATCATTTCTAGTTTCGTACCATACCTCATTTTGTGAAGAGTGTGCTATCGATGTATTGATTCCCCATTGCGTGTGTTTACTTATAAATGGAATTCTATATTCTACGGCGATCATAGTGTTGTATCCAGTCTTGAGCCTGGTTTTCAGGGTATGGTTCCTGCCAAATAGGTTGTAGTTAAAGACATACAGACCGTAGTTTGTGCGATCGGGATCGAATTTAAAATTACCCCAGACATTGAAGTTTCTATCACTGAATTCCACGAAAGGGATAGGCCAGACGTACCATTTTTCAATTACAGTAACGTGTAGGCGGCATCCAGTGGACGGCGTGTCATTGAGGGCAATGCTTACCTCATTAAATAGGTTTAGGTTTAGAATTCGCTGTTCAGATTTGAGGATTAAGTCGTGAATATTTTCCGGGCCATTTTCTGGATATTCTTTTCCTACTTGAACAAGCATTTCCCGCAGGATTACGAAATCCTTGGTTTTTTTGTTCCCGCTAATGGTTATTTCATTTACCAATTGCAAAGCACTAAAGCTCTGAAAACCAATAAATAATATGTAAACCAGTATGAATAATCTACAGGTCAATGTATTTCATTAATGACTGAAAGCGTCGTTCTACGTTTTCTTTGTAATCGTCATCACCAAATGCTGCAATAGTCTCATAACCATAACGTTGGAGTCCGATAATTATTCTTTCTGCATGCTGCGTATTGAGCTTTAGACTTGCTCGAATGCGTCCACTCTCCTTTAGGTTAGTAAGCCATAGGCCGAGCAGTTGAGACCCTTCTCCCTCTATAATGCGAGCTACTTCACTGCTGGAATATTGATGTGCAGCCATTTCTACTATAAGCACAGCGCCAGATTGCTCTACGGTCAAGGATTTTGCTAAGCCTTCAAGGACGAGGGTTTTGGTAATAATACCTGTCCACTCTAAGTTTTCGCCGAGTACACAACATACGTTGGCTCTAGATGCGTTGAAAATATGCAGAACATCAATGAGGTGCGAGTTGTAGTATACACTCGTAAAACCAGGCTCAACAAGGGTGTGAATAGTATCTTCTTGGCTGTGGATGCATTCATCCAATAGTACGGTACCATACAGTTTACCATCACGCATTACAGGAAGCTCGTAGCATAGATTGTCAAACATGACTTCTATACATTCCTTTCTATTAGATGTTTCATCAATGGGATGAATGGGTGATATGTGGTCTGATACTATCATTTACTGATTTAACAACTTACGTGGTAGCAAGTTTAGTACGATGCAAAGTAAAGCAAGATAGCCAATTATCTATAATAGTAAGTCCGTGTGATGTCAAAATAGCCTCTGGATGAAACTGAACTGCCCAGATAGGGAGACTTTCATGTGCGATAGCCATGGGCTCGTATTTAGCAGTACGTGCCACAACAGTTAAAGGTGTATCCTCCAAGTCTATAAGTAGTAGAGAGTGATATCTACATACGTCAAGCGGTTCTGTGATGTGGTTGAATATCGGATGTTGGTCGTCATACTGGATTTCATCTTTTTTGCCGTGCATCGGGAAAGAAGCTCGTGCTAATGTAGCTCCAAAATGAATACCTATGGCTTGCATGCCCAGACAAACACCGAAAATAGGCAACTTGTCGTGGTACTGCTGTATAATGTCCATTAGGCTTCCAGCGCTTTCAGGTGTGCCGGGACCTGGCGACAATATGATTCCAGCGTATTTTTCGCCAATAGTAGGTACATCTATCTCGTCGTTTCGCACTACTTCCACCTCAGCACCACACCGTACGAAATAGTCGTACAAGTTGTAGGTAAACGAGTCGTAATTATCCAGCAAGAGAATCATACTGCAAAAGAGACGGTTTTTATGTGACATTTAATAGTTTAATTGGGAATATTACGTTTGGCTATCAATAATTCCGTTTAATTCGTGAACGCAATATGAATTTTGAAAAGTATAACCAGTATGATGTTGGGGAGCTAGCAAGAATCTACGAGGCGCTCGTCAAGCCGCGTATGATAGAGGAAAAGATGCTCAAACTTCTTAGGCAGGGACAGGTGAGCAAGTGGTTTAGTGGCATAGGTCAAGAGGCCATTGCAGTAGGCGCTACGTTAGCCTTAGAGCAAGACGAATACATCATGCCGCTGCATCGCAATTTAGGGGTATTTACCACAAGGGGAATACCCTTCAAAAAACTACTTCACCAGTGGCAGGGGAATATTGGTGGGTTCACGAAGGGAAGGGATCGGTCTTTTCATTTTGGCACCAATGAGTACCATATTGCAGGAATGATTTCACATCTCGGTGCGATGTTGAGTGTGGCAGACGGTGTGGCATTGGCCAATGCTTTAGATAATACGGGCAAAGTAACCTTAGCTTTTAGCGGAGATGGAGGTACGAGTGAAGGTGAATTTCACGAAGCTGTAAATCTTGCTGCCGTATGGGATCTACCAGTTATCTTTTTGGTGGAAAATAATGGCTATGGACTAAGTACACCGAGTAGTGACCAGTTTAGATGTGTGAATATAGCAGATAAGGGAGTAGGTTATGGCATAGCAAGTAAGACCATAGACGGCAATAATATTCTAGAAGTCTATACAGAGATAAGTCAGATAGCCAGTGATTTACGCAAAAACCCTCGGCCGTTTTTACTGGAGTGTAAAACGTTTAGAATGAGGGGGCATGAGGAAGCTAGTGGGACGAAGTACGTGCCACAGGAGCTGATGGATGAATGGGCGAAAAAAGACCCAATTTCAAATTTGGAAACCTACTTACTGGTCAATAAGTTGGTTTCGGCAGCGGAGATAGTGAAAATTAAAGATGCTATTAACGAGGAGATAAACGAAGGTGTAGAAATACTAAAACAGCCAGAAACTATAGCTGTAAGTACGGAGATAGAGGTCGGTGATGTGTATATGCCTTACACTCCGCAAGTAGTTGAAAAGCAGGGAGAAAAAACGGAAATACGTTTTATAGACGCCATACAAGACGGTTTGCGATTGGCCATGCGGAAGTACGATAATCTTGTGCTCATGGGCCAGGATATTGCCGAGTACGGAGGGGTGTTTAAAATTACAGATGGTTTCGTAGATGAGTTTGGGGTAGGAAGAGTGAGAAATACGCCTATTTGCGAAGCTGCGCCATTGGGAGCGGCTCTCGGATTATCTATGGGAGGAAAAAAGGCTATGGTGGAAATGCAGTTTGCGGATTTCGTGAGTTGTGGTTTTAATCAGATAGCCAATAACTTAGCAAAGACTTACTACCGCTGGGGACAAAACAGCGATGTGGTAATTCGTATGCCAACAGGCGGCGGAGCTGCAGCAGGACCGTTTCACAGTCAGAGCAATGAAGCGTGGTTTTTTCACTTACCAGGACTGAAAATAGTGTACCCAAGCACTCCTTCAGATGCGAAAGGATTGCTTCTTGCTGCTTTTGACGATCCAAATCCTGTACTGTTCTTTGAGCATAAGGGGATGTACCGAAGCCTGCGGGAAGAAGTGTACTCAGGCGAGTATACCACAGAAATAGGAAAAGCAAGATGGGTGAGAGAAGGAGAAGAGTTGACCTTCATCACCTACGGACTTGCAGTGCAATGGTGCGAAGAAGTGGCAGAGGAACTTGGCGTAGACGCTACTATCTTAGATTTAAGAACACTCTTGCCTTGGGATAAGGAAGCTGTGAAAGAGGCCGTAGCTAAATCTGGAAAAGTAATGGTGGTACACGAAGACACCTTAGAAGGGGGCATAGGCGGGGAGATAGCAGCTTGGATAGGGGAACATTGCTTTACCAATTTAGATGCACCCGTTATGCGGGTAGGTAGTCTGGATACTCCTATTCCTTTCAATGCAGACTTAGAAGTGAATTTTATGGGTAGGAGTAGGTTGTACACTAAGGTGAAGGAGTTAATGGAGTGGTAATACACTGTCACTATCTTTAATTAATCCAAATAAAAACACATCTTTGCGGTACGCAAGTGAAACTTACCGAATTGCACATAGGACAAATCGCCAGAATACAGTCTGTAGCTGAATCCCAATTTAAGGAAAAGCTGCAAGAAATGGGATGTATTCCTGGCTCACTTATCAAGCCGATACTCAAAGCACCGTTTGGAGACCCTATAGCCTATGAGCTGGAGGAGTACACACTCAGTATGCGAAAGCAGGAGGCAGATACCGTAGAAGTTAGAGTATTAGATCCACTTTTTTCTAGTTAATCAATTACACAGATGGAAGAGCAAAAAGAGTTAAAGATCGTATTGGCGGGAAATCCTAATTGTGGCAAGTCCTCTTTATTTAATAGTCTGACGGGTCTGAAGCAGAAGATTACCAATGTGCCTGGTACTACTATAGAGAATAAGGTGGGTAGCTTCAAAGTAGATGGTCGTAAAGTAGAACTTATCGATACGCCCGGTACGTATTCATTCAACCCTAAGAGTTTGGATGAGAAAGAAGCCGTTAAAGTATTCTTTGACAATCCCCTTCCAGATGCCATTTTATATGTAGCAGATGCGGCTAATCTAAAGCGAAACTTGTTCTATTTTAGTCAGTTAGCACAGCACGGTATTCCTATGGTGCTTGTGCTCACCATGTTGGATATTGCGGATTTTAAGGGGTTTGAAATTGACATCGATAGATTAGAGAAAGAGTTAGGCATACGTATATTTAAGGTGAATGCTCGGGCGGGTGAAGGAATAGCAGAAGTTAAGAAAGCCTTAGCTCAGAGTCAGTTTGTTCCGCATTATGCCTTCGGAAGTGAAGAAGATCATACCCACGAGAGCCATTTTATCTCTATCAACAAGTTATTGAATAAGACCACTACCTTAAAATCTAAACGGGAACTGGTTTCGAATAAAATAGATGCATGGGCTACTCATCCTGTTTTGGGTTATCTGATGTTTTCGGTGGTGCTGTTGGTTATCTTTCAAAGTGTATTTACGCTCGCATCTTATCCTATGGATTGGATAGAAAATGGGTTTTCACTATTGAGTGAATGGCTTACTTCTGTACTTCCAGATGGATGGCTTAAAAAACTGATAATAAATGGTTTAGTGGCAGGTATAGCCGGTGTGGTGGTGTTTGTACCTCAGATAGCAATTTTGTTTTTCTTTATGGGTCTTCTAGAGGATACCGGATACATGGCCCGTGTTAGTTTTATCATGGACAAGATGCTTCGGGGTCTTGGGTTGAGTGGTAAGTCAGTAGTTCCGCTGTTAAGTGGTGCTGCTTGTGCTATCCCGGCCATAATGAGTACCCGTAATATCGAAAACTGGAAGGACAGGTTAATCACTATCATGGTGACCCCGCTAATGAGTTGCTCCGCAAGACTTCCTGTTTACACGCTGCTGATTAGCATGGTGATCCCCAGTGATAAGTTCGTTGGAATAGTAAGTGTACAAGCGCTACTAATGTTGGGGATGTATGTACTTGGTACTGTAGCAGCTCTGGTAGCAGCCGTAGTATTTAAATGGATAATCAAGCATGATG
>DNHN01000169.1 GCA_003485825.1 Bacteroidota bacterium
GTCGCATATCCAGCACCATTTAATCCGTAAGCCGGGAATCCAAAATGACCAAAGATAAGAACCCAGTTTAGAAATACATTGAGAGCAAGAGCAGCAAGTGTGATGACCATCCCCCCAAGGGTAAAGCTAAATCCATCACAGAGATTCTTAGCAAAAAAGAAGATCAGCATGGGTGGCATAGACCACATCAGCAATGTGAGGTATGGAATAGCTAAAGCCGCTACATCTTCTGTCTGTTGGAAAACATGAAACTCTTTAATGAAGATATAGGTCACCAGGCTAGTGACTAAGGATAGACCTAGGGTAATCAGTGCGCTGTCTCTGGCAAGAAGCGTGTAAGAAGAGGTTTTATTTTTGCCTTGCAGTATGCTCACAATGGTAGCAAATGCCATAGTCACTCCCATAGGGAATACCGCGACTAAAAAGAAGATACTGTTGCATACTCCAGCTGCAGCTAGTTCTTTGTAACCCAGTTGACCGACCATAAGGGTGTCAAAAAAACCAGTGAATACCATTCCTAATTGTCCTATGATGATAGGCCAGCTTATCTTAATTATATCCTTGTAATATTGATTCACTAGAGGTCTAAAAATATATGCGGGCAAAGGAACTCCAAAAAGGAACTAAAAAGAACTACTGTTTGCAAAAAGAAGTACAGTTGGAGTAAAATTAGTGATTCATGTCGGTAGCTTCATTGTTAATGATGTTTACTATCCGTTTTAAAGACAAATTGAAGCTTTAGTTTAATTGAGCTAAAGGCAGTGTGAAATAAAAAAAACTCCCTTCATCCAGTTCGGTTTATTCCCCAATTTTGCCACTTAGCTTTTTCTTTAAACTCGTTACAAAGCAAATACGATGAGTGATATAGAAAGTTCTAAGGAGGTAGCGTTATTTCTTCTCCAGTAACCCAATTTCTATCAATCGCTGAGTAAGAAATTCGCCTGCAGATATATCTTCATAGGCTTTTGAGTTATTTTCAGTAATACATTCTTCTAGGCAATCTAAGCGCATCTCTGATACAGGATGAAGAAAAAAGGGAATAGAAAACCGGGTGCTTCCCCACTCTTCTTTCGGTGGATTGACTACTCTGTGTGTGGTGCTTCGGAGCTTATTGTTAGAGAGGCGCTGCAGCATGTCACCTACGTTTACCACGAGCTGATTGGGTAGTGCTGTGATAGGTATCCAGTTATCTTGCTTGTCCAGTACTTCTAATCCAGCGGCACTTGCACCCATCAGTAAAGTGATTAGGTTAATGTCCTCATGTTGCCCAGCACGTACAGCATTTTTAGGTGCATCTATGATAGGTCCGTAGTGTATAGGTCTTAGTATACTATTGCCATATGCTATGTGCTGATCAAAATACGTTTCTTCGAGACCCAAGTATATGGCGATGGCTCGTAGCATATACTTGCCAGTGGTTTGTAAAGCGGCGTATGCTTTTAATCCATACTCTGAAAATTCAGGGACTTCAGCCACGTGCACATTTTCGTGGTAGTTAAATTGGCTTTTTAGATGCGTTGGAATTTCTTGCCCAAAGTGATAAAACTCCTTCAGATCTCCAACGTTACTATCTTTACTGTGCTCGGTGCCCCAAGAAGTGAATCCTCGCTGACCAGCTATACCTTCTATGCGGTACTTCATCTTAGTCTCTAGAGGAAGAGCATAAAACTGCTTAGTATACGTGTAAAGATTTTCTGTAAGATCATCACTAAGCTCATGATTATAGATTGCCACAAATCCTATTTTTTCATACGCCTCACCAAGTTCCTTTACGAATTTTTGCTTTGTTTGTGCGTCTCCGTGTTTAAAATCATTGAGGTCTAAGGATATAATATGTTCAGGCATAGTGATTAGATTAGGAAACAAATTTAAGCATACGGTCTGTATATAAGTAGACGTTACGCATAAATCAAGTAAGTAAAATTAATTGGCAGGTTCCAGTATACTAGTAATTGCTTTTGTTTTAAGCTGAACTTCCTTCCATTCACTTTCAGCCACAGAGTCAATGGTGATAGCTCCTCCTGCATTGTAGTTTAAGGTTTTTTTGGTAGTATCACACAATACGCTTCGGATTACTACATTGAAATCAAAATCGTGCTCTGGTGTGATATATCCTACTGCTCCACTGTACCATCCTCGTTTGAAATCCTCTAACTCTTCTATATGTTTCATCGCGGCTATTTTCGGTGCTCCCGTCATACTGCCCATAGGAAATGTAGCTTCTAATATGTCAGATAGCGTTTTGTCACTAGCGACTTCACCTTCTACTGTAGATATCATTTGGTGTACTTGTAGGTAGCTATATATGCCAAAGAGTTCTAATACACGAACGCTGCCTCTTTTGCAGATTCTATTGAGATCATTGCGCACTAGATCTACAATCATCACATTCTCGGCCCTGTCTTTTTCAGAATTTTCTAGCTCTTGGATTAACCGCTGGTCTTCTTGCGGACTGTTTCCCTTTCTTATGGTCCCTTTTATAGGTTGACTGACCAGTTGATTTCCCTTTTTAAGCAGAAACCGCTCCATACTCGCACCGCACAAGTGTAAGTGGTCTGCTCTTAGATATGCAGCCATGGGTACAGGTGATCTTTTGATGAGTTGCTGATGAAATGCAAGTGGAGAAAACGAAGTGTAATTATGCGTAAATGGCACACAATAGTTGAGTTCATAAACCTCTCCTTCGCGAATAAGTTCGTGGATTTTGCTTATTTTGTCTAAGTATATCTCTTTAGATACAGGTGACTGAGATGGCCCTACCTGGAGTGCGTTATTTTCAATTATCGGTTGCCAAAAGTCAGATGAGATAGTGCCTTTTAATTCTCGGATTTCTCCGTCTTTATCAATAGCTAAAACTAGCTGAGGCACGAAAAAGGATGTCTCAGAAGTGTCTATAAGAGTATTGTTTTGACTGGTCAGTTTTTCAAGGTGATTTTTGACGTCGTAGCCTAATACACCAAAGAGCCATTGACCTTTTTGACGAATGGCAGATTGGAAATCTGAGTAGTTATCATAGATCTCATCCGCACCAAATGCCGCTAGAAACTCGTAGTTGCCACCATACACACCTGTATTTAGCTGACAACTATCCAGTATGCAGCTGTACTTGAAATGATGGGTATATGCATAGCATAGATGCTTGAAAGCATCGAGGCCGTTACTAGCTATATAATTGGCGAGTCTATTGATCAAAATAATTTGCTACTAGAGTTGCTTTGGCTGGACCTATCACAGATGCCAGGTCATCTACACTTGTTTTTTTGATACGAGCTACGCTCTTGAATACTCGTAACAGTTCTGCGGCAGTTTCGTCTCCTATGCCATTTATTTCAGTAAGTTTACTGACTATTGTTCCCTTACTGCGTCTATTTCGGTGGTGGGTGATACCAAATCGGTGAGCCTCATCACGCATATGCTGTATGACGCGGAGAGATTCAGATTTCTTGTCGATATAGAGTGGCATGCTGTCCCCCGGATAGTATATTTCTTCTAATCGTTTGGCTATTCCTACTATGGCGATTTGTCCGTATATGCCGAGGTCTTTTAGTGCTTTTACGGAGCTGCTTAATTGCCCCTTCCCGCCGTCTATTACAATGAGTTGAGGGAAGGGTTGTTTCTCCTCTATCATTCTGCTATATCGGCGAGTCAGCGCTTCGTACATACTGGCAAAATCGTCAGGACCTTCTACGGTCTTGATATTGAAATGGCGGTAGTCTTTTTTACTGGGTTTCCCATTTTTGAATACTACACATGCACTTACCGGGAAAGCCCCTTGTATATTAGAGTTGTCAAAACACTCCATATGAACCGGTAAATCTTTGAGTCTGAGATCTGTTTTTATTTTAGTAAGAAGCCGCTCTACTTTGAGTTCGGGATCAAGCTTTTCATACTGGTTTGTTTTTTCTTGCATATACAGCTGAGCATTTCTGTAGCTCAGTTGCAGGAGTTTTTTCTTGTCGCCACTTACGGGTACTATAAAGTTACCCTCTAGAGGCATTTTTATAGGTACTATTATTTCTTCTGTTTCGGTATCCTCATTGATTTTTTGTACTTCTCCGTAGGCTATTTCTAGTAATTCTTCAGTGCTTTCGTCCAGTCGTTTTTTCATCTCTAGATTTCGAGACTGAATGATTATTCCTCCTGATATACGCAGGTAATTTATATATGCATAGCGTTCATTTTGAGCTATATTAAGTATGTCTACATCATTGATGCGAGAATTAACTACAGTACTACGCGTCTGGTATTTCTCTACTACTTCTAGTTTAGCCTTATACTTAGCTGCTTCTTCATACTGCCAGTCTGCAGCAGCACGCTCCATCTTATGTTTAAGGTGGTCTTTTACTTCCTTTAGATTGCCTCGAAGTATGTTTTTAATGCCTTGAATGCTTTCTTGGTACTCTTCTTCAGATTCTAAGCCCTCACAAGCACCTTTGCAGTTGCCTATTTGATACTCTAAACACACTTTAAACTTTTTAGCTGCAATATTTTTATCAGATAAATTATACGTACAGTTCCTCGTAGGGTAAATTTTCTTACACAGTTCAAGGACTATCTTCATGAGTCGTACATTGGCATAGGGACCATAGTATTTACTCCCATCTTTGATAGGGTTTCTTGTCGGAAATACTTTCGGGAAGCGTTCTTTCGTAATCTTGATGAGCGGAAAACTTTTATCATCTTTTAGATTAATGTTATACTTCGGCTGGAATTCTTTAATAAGACTATTCTCGAGCAGAAGCGCATCCATCTCTGTAGGAACAACGGTTACGTTTACGTCCCATATCTTACTCACGAGAACTTTTGTCTTGCGGTTTTCGTAGTGATTTTTATTGAAGTAAGAACTAACTCGCTTGCTTAGATCTTTAGCTTTGCCGATGTACAAGAGCCCTCCATTTTTATCGAAATACTTGTATACTCCCGGGGCGTTTGGGAGTATTTTAAGTTTATCTACGATAGGTGCTATTGCGTTGGGTTTTGCCAAGGAAGCAAAGGTAAGATTTTAATATATTTGACTGGCTTACAATGCGGTTCTTCTATCATAAAAATTCTCACGGGTAGATTTCATTTTACATTCTCCTTGCACCACTTTTTTTATTTCGCCCCAGGTTTCTGGTGAGAGTAATTTACCTAACGGCTGATCCAGTTTATCAATCTTGCTAAATACTGTCTCTATTTTTTTGTCCCACTCCTCGGCATAGTATAGCAAATCGTCCGGATAAACAATTTTTCGCTTAGTGCCTTCTTCAACACCTCTAAATGGCTTATCTATATTTAGGTAGCCATAGTCATCTGTCAGTTGCTCTCCCGGATGTATATCTCTAATAGCTACCTCGAAATCATAAGCAGTACTTAGACAATTGCTAT
>DNHN01000094.1 GCA_003485825.1 Bacteroidota bacterium
AATCCTGAAGTGAATTTCAATGTGATGTTCCTTTGTTGAATCATCATAATCTTTCACAATGATTTCGTGGATGTACTCATTGAGTACCTTCTTCTTATCCTTAAGTTCAGTTAGGTTTCTTATTTCTTCCCATCGGTTAAAGTGAACATCCAACCAATCAATCGATTGATTCACTGCATAGGAGTTTCCGTCTTAGTAAATTTAGGCCTAAACTTGCAACTTGTAAAATGAATTGGTCGCTAGCCTAAATGCATATTAAAAAATCCATCTTCGAAACCGCCTTAACGCATCTCTATACTGCCAGAGCCATGGCAGACATATATGATGAAAATAGAACCGTAACTAGCTATGTACACTCTACCTCTAAGGGGCATGAAGCGATACAGTTAGCTACAGCATATCACTTAAAAGAGATAGACTGGGTAGCACCATACTACAGAGATGAGTCTATCTTGCTCGGTCTGGGATTGACTCCTTATGAGTTGATGCTTCAGCTGCTAGCTAAGGCAGACGACCCATTCTCTGGAGGACGGACGTATTACTCACACCCGTCTCTATTGCATGATGACAAGCCTAAGATGGCACATCAAAGCAGTGCGACTGGAATGCAGGCTATACCCACCACTGGAATAGCACATGGACTTCAATATTTAAAAAACAATAATCTAAATGAACTAGGGACGAATGGTTCTATAGTAGTATGCTCCATAGGTGATGGCTCTATGACTGAAGGGGAAGTCTCAGAGGCACTGCAAATGGCCGTACTACATCAGCTTCCTATACTTTATCTGGTACAAGATAACGACTGGGGTATTTCTGCAAGTGGTGACGAAATGCGTGCAATGAATGCCTTTGAATTTGCTGCTGGTTTTAAAGGTTTAAGAAGGGGCAAAGTAGACGGAAGTGATTTCACAGAAAGCTATAATGAAGTAGGTAAAGCCATAAAGTGGGTAAGGAAAAATCAAAAACCTATGCTGCTTCACGCCAAAGTACCTTTACTAGGTCATCATACTAGCGGTGTCCGCAGTGAGTGGTATCGAGATGATTTAGCAGAAGACCAAAAAGAAGACCCTCTTATATTTTTAGTAGAACAAGCACTTGCTAAAGGCATAAAACAGTCTAAAATAGACCGACTAAAACAAGAGGCAAAAGTAGCTGTAGCAGAAGCATTCGAGAAAGCAAAAAACGCAGATGCTCCAGCACTCGATACTGTAGAAAATTATGTTCTAGCCCCTACTCCTATTACTACTGAGACAGGGGAGAGAAGCCCTGAAGGAGCAGAAAAAATAATAATGGTAGATGCTGCATTACACGCCATAGACGAAATACTTGCAGACCATCCAGAAGCTTTACTTTATGGACAAGACGTAGGACATAGACTTGGAGGTGTGTTTAGAGAGGCCGCTACATTGGCACAGAAGCACGGAAAAAATAGAGTATTTAATACGCCTATACAAGAAGCTTACATTATAGGCTCTACTGCCGGAATGAGTGCGGTAGGATGTAAACCAATAGTAGAAGTACAATTTGCAGACTATATCTGGCCAGGTGTAAATCAACTGGTGACAGAGTTGAGCAAAAGTAGCTACTTAAGTGGAGGTAAGTTTCCGATACAATCCGTGATACGCGTACCAACAGGTGCTTACGGTGGTGGTGGACCCTATCACAGCGGTACGAATGAGTCATCTATCCTTCCTATTAAAGGAATAAAAATAGTTTATCCCAGCAATGCTGCAGATATGAAAGGGCTGATGAAAGCCGCTTTTTATGATCCAAATCCAGTGGTTATGTTTGAACATAAAGGGATTTATTGGAGTAAAGTAGCTGGTACAGAGGGAGCAAAGTCTCTAGAGCCAAGTCGTGATTACATGATTCCACTTGGTCAAGCCAGAACACATTTGGAAGCAACTGATGAAGCACTGGACAATGGTGAATCACTAACTATCATAACCTATGGTATGGGAGTATGGTGGGCAGATAACGCAGCTAAACAATTCCCTGGCAAGTTGGAGATAGTAGACCTGCGCACACTCAGTCCTTGTGATGATGAAGCAATATATGCTAGTGTGAAAAAGCATGGAAAAGTTATTGTACTTACTGAAGAAACACTTAACAATTCATTCGCACAGGCTTTAGCTGGCAGAATACAAGAAAACTGCTTTCAGTATCTTGATGCACCGGTGAAATGTATCGGCTCACTCAATCTACCTGCGGTACCTCTTAACGTTGACCTAGAAAAAGAAATGCTACCAAATGCAAATAAGGTAGCGCACGCCGTACAGGAACTATTGGACTACTGATGAAAACTGTGCGGGTCAGCGGGGTTCCGGAGCATTTTAACTATCCATGGCACTATGCTATAGAGAATGGACTATTTGCTGAAGCTGGATTTAATGTACAGTGGAGGGATGTGAAAGAAGGCAGCGGCGCTATGTGTAAAATGCTCGAGAACAGTGAGACTGATGTGGCTCTAGTTCTTACAGAAGGGATTGTGCAACATATACATAAAGGAGGGACTGCTCGCATCATTCAGCAGTATGTAAAGTCTCCAATTATTTGGGGAGTACATGCTACTTTGCATAAAACATTAAACGAATCTAATTTAAGCAATGCCCGAATAGCACGTAGCCGAATAGGTAGCGGAAGTCACCTTATGGCGTATGTGCACGCAGAGCAGCACGACTATCGCTTATCCGAAGACAACTTCGTGACCGTAGGAAACGTAGATAATGCCGTAGAAGCGCTAAGAGAAAACAGTGCTGACATTTTACTCTGGGAAAAATTCATGACTCAGCCATATGTAGACAGTAGTCAAATAAATAGGATCGATACATGTCTTAGCCCCTGGCCTTGTTTTATGATGGTAGGAGCAAATTCGTTTACGGAACTCCCACCCGAAGAAATACAACGTTTCAACGAAGTAATTTTAAGCGCAGCTCATCAAGTATCTAGCTTAGAAAATACTCCACTAGAAATAGCTAAGCTGTATGGGCTAGAACCAGAAGATGTAGAGAAATGGTACAACGGTGTAGAATGGCAGACAACCTCCTACGTAAGTGCTAAAATGCTGAATAATGTAGTAAAAACCCTAGATAGAATAGGTCTACTCACAGCTGATCCACTGCCACCTCACGAACTATGTTACACAGGTGTTAAGCTGTATTAAGCCTAAATATGCCAGCAGGATTCACTCTATACGTGGATACAGCGCTGCGCAGAGATGGCCAAAGTGCTGATTAGCAAGCTACTTCGGGGTTAAGAATTTCTTTTACTGTGATAACGATAAACCCTTTAAGTTGTCCAACATATTGACAACAAGGTTTTCTAAATTGTATTTTTCTTGCCATCCCCAATCTGCTCTAGCCTGTGCATCATCAATGCTGTCTGGCCAACTGTCGGCTATTTTTTGGCGATGATCTATGGCATAATCTAAAGTAAAATCTGGTATATGTTTCCTTATTTCTGCGGCAAGCTCTTCTGGATTGAAAGAAGTCCCTGATATATTATAGCTGCTGCGTAGTTTTATTTGATTAGCCGGGGCATCTGTAATCTCTAATGTAGCGCGCACAGCATCTTCCATGTGCATCATAGGAAGAGTAGTACTCTCATTTAGAAATGAGGTGTAGCTCTTACTTTTGAGCGCTTGATGGAAAATATCTACTGCATAGTCTGTGGTACCTCCGCCTGGCAAAGACTTCCAACCTATTAGACCTGGATAGCGAATGCTTCTTACATCTAGATTGTACCTGTTAAAGTAGTACTCACAATACCGTTCTCCTGTTAGCTTCGTAATACCATACACCGTATTGGGCTCTAGGATGGTACTCTGAGGCGTCATCACCGCTGGTGTGGTAGGTCCGAATACAGCTATAGAACTTGGCCAAAAAATGCGCTTAACACCATACTCTAAACATGCGTCAAAAATATTGAATGTACCGTCCATGTTTAGTTCCCATCCAAACTTGGGGTTAGCCTCCGCTGTAGCACTAAGTAGAGCAGCAAGGTGATAAACAATCGTTGGTTTGTACTTTCCAAAAACTTCAGCTATTTGCGCTTTATCTAATACATTCAGCATCTCAAAACTTCCATTTTGAAACACCGGATTATCTGATTTACGCACATCACTAGCTACTACATTAGCAGCTCCATAAATGTTTTGAAGATTCTCTACCAACTCCGTGCCCACTTGACCGCAAGCTCCTATTACAAGTATTTTTTCAGTCATCGCTTAATAAGGTCACAAAAGTATGAAAACCAAATAGACTTAATGCCACTTCTTCTCTCCAGCAGGTATGGGCACTTGAAGGTGGTTTTCTCTGGGTGGTATTGGGCACGAGTATTCCTTATTGTATGCGCAATATGGATTATATGCATAGTTGAAATCCACTATTGGATTAGCTAAATCCTCAAGAGTGAAATCTAAATATCTTCCTGCACCATAACTTGTTTTACTGTTGGTCAAGTCCTTGAATGGACAAAACAGGTAGTCCGGCTGCTCTACATTCTGATAAAGCGTTAACGCTAAATCGGCATCTCCTAAACTAAAGTGTAGGGTACCGTACCTTTTGTACTCTGGCAGTCGGTCTGTGCTTGTTTTCATTTCAAACACCTCACCATTTTTGATAGGCGTAAAAGTGGCTTGTACTTTGAATGCTTCATCCGGGGAGAAGAAATGTAGCCTGTCTGTAGGCGAAAGATCTGCTTTGGGTAAGATACCGTTTGCACCACTGAGAAACATAGCACTCATACTGTCTCTATGTCGCATTACTTGCTTGCCGTAGGGAGACAAGTCTACGTAAATACCCGATTCTGATATTACTTCTTGCGTAGGTTTCCACTTGCTGCTGGTATCGCAGGCGGTGAAAACAAGAGCTATAGCTATGAGTTGTATTAGTCTATTCATTTTTTAGCATTAAATAGGTGTGCGTAACCAAGTTGTATGGTTAAATTTCTTGGAAGTATAAAGGCTGTAGAGTGCACTACCGAGCCTACA
>DNHN01000306.1:0-7189 GCA_003485825.1 Bacteroidota bacterium
AGTAGTAATAGTTGCGGCTAAACCGAGGTCTAGTCCATTGGCATCTTGGTCTGTAATGACTACTGTAGTTCCTGCAGTAGAGGTGTAGCATACGCGGTGCTCCGCAGCTTCTTCGAGCACTTCTGTCGTAATGTCTTCTACGTCGGGTTTACTTTCGTCTAAAAACCGTACAGTTAGCGCATAGGTGCTGTTTGCTGCGAGGGCAATAGTGTCTGTTTCTGAAGGAGTGTTGCCGCCTTCTCCATCAGGATCTGCAAATCGAAAGATGCTTACTTCACTTGGGCTTGCCGTATTGGTGAAGGTAAGTTCTACGGTGGTTATCAGTTCTCCTTCATTTGGTTTTGGCGGATCTTTTACTTCATCCGAGCATGCGGTGAACGTAAAAACTGCAACGAGTACAAAAGAGAAAATCGAAATGTTTGTTTTTAAATGTTTCATGTGTGTTAAAATGTATAGTTTAAAGTGATATAAAAATTGATGCCGAGGTCATCAGCAAAGTATCGGTACCTATTCATATAGTCCCTATAGGCTGTATTGAGTATGTTTCTCACCCCAAAGCTGAAATGCAACGGTGTTTCTCTATACTGAGCACTAAGTTCAGTATCCAGTAGGAAGTATGCATCAGGAGTTGCAGTGAAATCTTCATTGGCTTCTACTCTAGTTTGGCGAGCAGTATAGCTAGGGCCTATCCACCAGTAGCCATTTTGCAAGCCTAGCTTTTCAGCAAAGGTGTACTTCAATCGTCCGCCAAAACGCTGTGCAGGTATTCCAAAGATGAATTGATTGTTTCTTACATCTTCTACATAGAGCAATGCTGCTTGTGCTTCTGCGGTCCAGTTACTGGCCAAGCGATAACGCAGGTCTACGTCCAGTCCCGTATACGTAGCATCTGTCTGTACATTGCGAAATACTGGGAAAGCTCCTCTGATGCTGAGTTGTTTCTCGCCACTGGGTTTTAGGTAGATGTAGTTTTGGAAATAGTGAAAGTAGGGTTCTACTGCCACACGCCATCGGTTGTGGTTATAGTTGAGTGCCGCATTGAGCGAGTAGGAGCGTTCTTGTTTTAAAGTAAGGTCCCCAAACTCTAACGCTGCTGAGCCGTGATGCAATCCGTCACTGAACAACTCATTGATATCTGGACTTCTAAAACGTGTAGCGGCAGATAGATGTATTTTGAGGTCGTGACTTATTCGTCTCCATCCACTTACATTAGCGGATAGTCCATCGAAGTTGAATGTTTTATTTACAAGATCATTGCCGACAAAACGATACGTATTGGTATTCTGAAGATCGTAGCGCAGTCCGCCTTCTATGAGGTACTTCTCTTTTTCTAGTATAGCTATTGCAAAAGCTCCTGCTTTGTACCGCTCATAGTTGGGTATGAAATATCTTCCTTGGAAAGTGTTTTGTTGTTGCTCGGCCATCAGTCCATATTGGATTCTGATACTTTCTATATGTTTGTCTAGGAGCAGGTTAATTTGATGGGTAGTCAGATTTAGATTCAATGCTGCATCTGAAGTTCCTCTGTGATTGTCAAACTCCTTACGCAGGTTGTTTTGAAAGGTGTAGCTCAGTACGATGTCTCCATATTTACGGCTTTTGTGTTTCCATTTTAGCTTACTAGCGTAGTGTTTAATGCACTGGGAAGGAGGGTTTATGGTATACGTGAATGGGTGAGAAATGAGTGGAGTATCACTGGTCAATGCTCGGTTGAGGTCAGTAACGTTGCCAATGTGTGAAGCAGCTAAGATTCCTATTTCTTGGATAAATGCAGATGCAGTAAGCGATAGCTGACTTGCTCCCTTAATATATTGCGTGTAGTATGAACCACTTAACTGTGCAAATCCGGTGTTGCTTAGTACATAATTGGAGGCGGCCGCATCCCCATTTCGTTTTGCATTGACCACAAGTCTGTGGCCCAAGCCTAGTTTCTTGGAGTGGTTTTCTACTTTGAGTCCTATTTGGCCACCATTTGGATTGGTTTCTCCTTTGGCTAGCAAGGAAATTTTAGTGTAGCTACTATCATTGAAAAGAGCAGGCAACACGAGTATTACGCCACCCATGGCATCTCCGCCGTAGCGCAGGGTAGAGGCTCCTTTTATCAGTTCTATGCTGCCCGCACTAAGTGGATCTATCTCTGGTGCGTGCTCGCTACCCCATTGTTGCCCTTCTTGCTTGCTGTCATCGTTTATCACCGAGATACGGTTACTGTGCATTCCGTTTATAATGGGTTTGGCTATCGTAGTCCCTGTCTTTAGAAAACTAACTCCATTGGTATGTTGTAGTGCGTCACTCAGGCTCACTGCCGCCAATTGTTCGAGCCTTCTAGTGCTCACGGTTTGTATGAAACGGGCATCGGGTTCACTATCTTCTAAGTGACCGTAGGCTACGACCTCTCCAAAAGTGTGGGCGTGATGGGGCAGGTGTACTGTTACGAAGGTATCTTGAATTACCTTCAGGGAAACTTCCTTTACCTTGCAGCCAACGTGACTTACGGCGAGCGTATGAGGGCCTACGGTCAGATTGCTAAGCGTAAACTGACCTTGCTCATCACTAAGCACAGTAAGATTTCCCACCTGAATTAGGGAGAGAGACAAAGGTGCTTGTGTAGCACTATCCCGCACTATACCGGATAGGTTAACTTGCGAGTGAGCAAGCATACCTCCACAGCATAGCAACAACAAAGCGAATAGTTTTCGCATAATGTACGTGTACTGAATTAATGAATAAAATAAAAATTACGGCAATGGGGGGCTGTCTACTATACAGCCATCGGTGGAGCTCTTCCGTACGGATTTTTAACAACCAGCGGGAGAGGAGGGTGCTCTATGCACCACGAGCGATCTATACTAAATAGAACGGTAATATCTGCGGAGTAGGAGTCTACTAATAGACCGGGAAGTAAAATAGTATCACACAGCGCACAGTAGTGATGTGCATCCTGCATACAAAGGTGTTCTCCTGATGTATGGTAGTGGTTTTGTTGAGTTTCGGTAAGGTGCAGCGTATTGCGAATGCCGATGAAGGCAAATACGAATACCAATGCTATAGAAATGCTTTTTCTCAACACTGCGAAGGTAGCACCTCTCGTTTAGAGATTCCAACTAAATTTCGTTGAAAATGTCTTCCGCGAGTAATTATTCAGTGACAGTGCTTGCGTCTTTTCTCGGATAGATTTTGGAGAAAACCCATCCCAAGAACATAGCGATGACGAATGAAGGTGCAAGGACATCTATGCGTTCGAAGTAAATACCAATGACATCTAATTTATTAATCACAAACTTAAACAGAATAACACCTAAAAACCCGGATATAATACTAGCAATAGCACCAGCCTCACTGTATCCTTTCCAGAAGATGGAAAGAATAATGACAGGACAGAAGCTCGCAGCAATACCACTCCATCCAAATATCATGACCCAAAAGACTTGTCGGTCTGGACTGAAGTAAGCCATTCCAAAAGCGATTAAAAGAGACAAGACAGCCATTGCGAGGGTGACATATCTTGATATTTTGGTAAGCTTATCATCTGCTATAGTGGGATGAAATATTTTCTGGTAAAAATCCCGAGTAACCGCACTAGACGCCATGACAAGCAGAGAGTCTATAGTGGACATTATAGCGGAAAGGACTATAGCCACATAAATAGCTGCTATCCCAAGGGGTAAGAAATTAGTGGTAACCATATTAAGCACGTCTGTAGCTCCCGTACCAAATACAGCTTCAGGATCTTGGCCACTTTCAGTGAAATACACTCTAGCTAAAATACCTATCGTTACTGCAGCTGCATCGGTAAGTAAGGTGTAAAATATCGCTACCCATTTCCCTTTGGTGATTTCAGTTTCATTTTTGATGGACATGAAACGCACGTAGACCTGTGGTGAGCCCAAGAATCCAAGTCCTATCATAGAAAATCCTAAGATGGTAGCCAAATTGAGCCAAAAGCCTTCTCCTCCCCAAATATTGGTAAGTTTAGGGTCTATGGTGTGCAATGTACTCATGATACTCAGGTTAGTATCTAGGTTGTAATAAACGACGATAGGCAGAATCACCAGTCCCAAAAACATAAGGACTCCCTGAAATAGGTCTGACCATACCACAGCGACAAAACCTCCAATGAATATGTAGGCGAGTACAATAAAAAAGCCTAGTAGTGCTCCTTGGTAATAGTTCATTCCCATCATAGATTCAAAGGCAATGCCTGTAGCATCTATCTGAGTACTCACGTATATGACTACAAATACGGATAAGATAGAGGCTGCTAATCCTCTCAAAAATCGCGTAGTGGTTTTGAAGTGGGAATCTAAATAATCAGGGATAGTAAGCGACTGGTAAGTGTCCGACTGCCGCTTAAATCGCTTGGCCATAAAATGCCAAGAGACGGTTACCCCGAGCACTTCGCCGAGGACTACCCAGTAGGCAGATAAGCCTGCTAAAGCTCCCATACCCGTGAGTCCGATGAGTAGCCAGCCTGATTCTCCAGTAGCTCTAGCTGAAAAGGCTACAGCCCAGTAGCCGATTTTCTTTCCGCCGACGTAGTAGTCACTTATGTTTTTCACTCTTTTGGAGGCTACTATGCCAATTAGGAATAGTACAAGAACATAGAGTGATAAAGCGATTATTTTAGTTAGCATATGTGTTGTTTTTTGTAGTTATCCCGTGTTCATCTCTGCAGCACCCTCTTCTAAGGTCTTGAAGAATTTAATAATTTCATCTTTACCGTTCGTAGCGTTGATAGTCACTAAGCGCACAAATTCAGTGTCTCTAAACTTACCATATCCTACTAAAGTAGTGGCCTCTTCGTACAAAGCGGTGCATAGCTCTTTGGCGTCTATTCCTTTGTAATTGAAACAGACAGAGATAGAGTCTCCGAAGCTGTAGAGTGTGTAATCGGGATGATTATTGATGTACTCGCGGGCTATATCTGCTAAGTAAAACTGTTGATCTACGATGTGTTCCAGTCCGTTATTCCCTACGGATTTCCACAGTGTCCATAGTTTTAGTGCATCATTCCTACGACCGCATTGTAAACTCGTTTTGCCTAAGTCGTAGTCCTCTGCGCCTGTTTGGTAGAGGTATTCTGCTTGGTTAGAAAATGATTCTGCCAATTGTTCTTTGTGCTTGGATATGAAAATAGAACTACTCAGTGGAGTACCTAACATCTTGTGCGCATTGAAACTAAAGCTGTCACTCCGTTCTGCACCGGCTACTAAGTGTCTGTACTTTTTACTAAAAATCACTGCTCCACAGTAGGCTCCATCTATGTGCAGCCATACATTGTACTTCTCGCAAACATCTGCGATGGCATTCACATCATCAAAAGCTCCTAGAACAGTGGTCCCGGCGGTGGCATTTACATAAAATGGAATACACCCGTCTTTGAGGTCTTGCTCAATACACTCAGCAAGGTGAGTCGGGTCCATTTGTCCAAGGTAATTGTTATTAATGTATCTAATATTGTTGCGTCCAATTCCTGCAAATGCAGCGTTCTTGGGCGTAGAATAGTGAGAAGTATTGGACGTATAAAGTGTCATACGCTGGGTCACACCATCGTATTTTGCCTTGTTATCTTTTGCGTCTCTTGCCATGAGAAGCGCCATGAAGTTACTCATACTTCCTCCTGGAGGCATGGTTCCATCTCCATCTGGATACCCTACGAGTTTACAGGTTTCTTGAATTATTGTTTTCTCTATGCCGGCTTGCGGTCCTGCCACCTTGTAGGTGTACATGCTGTTATTCAGCACTACGGCAAGTAAATCGCCAATGACTGCTTTGGGCTGTCTACCACCAAAAAGTTGATTGAAGAATAGCTTAGAAGCCGTTCGTGGGGTATGCATTATTGCATTTTCTACGATGTTTTGCCACTCGTCTTCCGCTAACCCTTCATCATTGAAGCTAAGGTCTAAATCTGCTATTACGGTATCTGTGGGTAGGGGAGAGACGACGGGCTCAGTTTTTTCATTTTCAATTAATTTCGTTACTATTTTGTTAAAAAATTCTAATTCGGATTGCATTTATCCTTCAAAGTTGCCAAAATATGCTTGAAAAGCAATGATTACTGCGTGTTTTTGAAAATGGAGTGATCTGTACTTATATTTGTCGCATCTTAATATGGTTTCAAACACAGCACCACAGAATAGAATAAGTACGTTAGATGAGATGGTTCGTTTACTCAAAAATGGGGACTACAATCCAGTTCTTTCTCAGGCAGAGCATACTACTTTAAGTCTAGACGACGTGTTACCTTACCTCCATTTTAACAAAGGGAGGTATACTCGAAACTGTATCGCAAGAGACGATTATTTTGAACTCGTGCTGTTATGCTGGGAGCAAGGCCAGAAGACTGCCATTCACTGCCACAACAATCAAGAATGCTGGGTAAAAGTAGTTGCTGGAAGTTTTGCAGAGGAACTTTATCGAATAAATAATACTTCAGGAGAAATGGAGTATATTTCGACTGAAATGCTGTCACAGCACGATGTGACTGCTGTGGAAGATGCCAATATATTTCACAATCTTACCAATAAAAGTAGAGGCAGAAGTATCAGTTTACATCTGTACATGAAGCCGATAGAAGAATGTCGAATCTATGATGAAGAAACATCACAAATTAAGCGAGTGTCACTATCTTATGATACGTTGGAAGGTAAGCCTTGTTAACTAACTTCCGTTTTAGCAGTATAGAATTTAGACCGCCTTCGACCAGCAGTGTTTAATTGAAATTGACTCACCATGGTATACCATAGCAAGTCAATTTTTGTAAGCAAAAGCCTGTAGTTATCGCTTATTTCTTTTTAGGTACAACAGCCACTTTGTTGAAGTCGGCTGCAGCATTGATTACTTTTTGATTAATTGGAGAACTACCTGACGCTCTGTCTGGCAAAAAAAAGAAAATGAGTGTACACCCATTCTCTATTTCTATTTGACCAAATATTTCACTCAAAATAGCTTTACATTGAAAGCAGTTAGGAGTTTAAAATGGAGCAGTTGTATAGTAAAATATTATTTTTGTGAAAACTATTTAGAGTTAATCATAAAATTACCATTTTGAAACATTTTATACTATGTAATTTTTGGGTAGTGATTTCTCTATTTTTAGCGAATTCACTAGAAGCTCAGGTATTAAATGCGGGCAGTGATACAGCGATATGCACGGGCCAGTCTTTTCAATTAGGAGGGAGTCCTACTG
>DNHN01000306.1:7233-8019 GCA_003485825.1 Bacteroidota bacterium
TCCTACTGTAACTACAACGTATTTCGTGGCAGCGACGTATTCCTCATCAGTACTTTATGATACCATCGTTCTTGCCGTGGGGCAGGCTTTGACTGCTGATTTTGGACAAAGTGAAGATACAGTGTGCTCTGGGACAAGTGTAAATTTCTATGACTCATCCACATCTGTAAGCTTTTCGGCATCCTATGCGTGGACTTTTGGCACTGCGGGTAGCTCGTCTGATCTTCAAAATCCAAGCCAAGTATTTAGCAATACAACCCTAGCTCAGGAATGGCTTAACGGGAATTTTCAATGTTATAACTAAACTACTCGATGTTGCAATCAATACTTCTTTACTCTTGTCTTATCCAAAACAAATGAAATCATTACTTACATTTTTGCTGCTTCTTACCGCGAGTTGGTCGTTTGCTCAAAATACATTTCCAGTAGGAGGTAAACTGAAAAATGCTGAAACCAAAGAGCCTATAGTGGGTGCCACTATTTTCATACTTACCGTAGATAGTACTATAGCGGCAGGAGCTATTTCTGATGAAAAAGGAGAATTTAGCGTAGACCTCAGTCGTGGAGATTACACTATTAAGATCAATTACCTAGGACTTCAGCCGTACTCTGAGCCGCTACGCGTATGGAGAGATGACTACCTTGGTACTATATTACTCAGTGAGAATGCTACAGAGCTGAAAGGTGTAGACGTGAAGCAGCAGGCGGTACAAGCCACTACTGAGGGAGATACTACTTCTTTTAATGCTAAGGCGTACAAGACCAATCAAAATGCAAACGCAAAAG
>DNHN01000243.1 GCA_003485825.1 Bacteroidota bacterium
TATATTGCTTTGATGGACATTAATGAAATTAAATTACAGATAATAAAAGCTGGAGAAAAAGCCGTTACTCAGCTAGTTAAGGTTGCTCAAGAAGACATCATCAAGTATGACAAAGATGATGAGCTTGCGCCAGACAGGCTAAAGAATGCCGCGGCAACAAAGAAGCTTGCTATCTTCGATGCCTTTGAGATACTCTCTCGTATTGATGCCGAGCGCCAAGCGTTGGAAGCTCCAGTAAAACAGAATGAATCTAAAGGCGGTTTTGCAGAGAGAAGGGCAAAATAATATATACCAGATTGCGCGAGATGTAATCCCAGGCTCTGTTTTTTCTAGAAAGAACAAGGCCAAGTCTTGGGTCTATGGATATGACGAGAAGTACGATATTGTTGTCATCTCTAGAGACGGTACAATAGGAGAAATCTATAACATAGGAGGTCTATATGTAGCCTTACCATCTCAACCTAAAAAAATATATTCTAGGAGTAAAAAAGTAGCCGATCAATACTGGCATCCTTTTGAATATCCAAAAGAGTTATCTAAGATAAAATCTATATTTTCTTGGAACGATATGCCTGCTAACTTTAAAGATAAGTGGGTGGACTCTATAGAGGCAGAGTTTGATAACAGAGACAATGGTTTCTGGTTTATGAATAATGGTATTCCAACCTATATGACTGGCTCTCATTATATGTATTTGCAGTGGACAAAAATTGATGTAGGCCTTCCGGACTTTAGAGAGGCAAATAGAATATTCTTTATTTTCTGGGAGGCTTGTAAGGCTGATATTCGGTCTTTTGGAATGTGCTACCTAAAGATTAGACGTTCAGGTTTTTCTTTTATGGGTTCATCAGAGACTATAAATATTGCGACAGTGGCAAAAGACGCTAGAGTAGGAATACTCTCTAAGACGGGTGGTGATGCTAAAAAAATGTTTACAGACAAGGTGGTTCCTATTAATAGCAATCTTCCTTTTTTCTTCAAGCCGATTATGGATGGTATGGACAAGCCAAAGACTGAGCTTGCTTATCGAGTACCTGCTTCTAAGATTACTAAGAAGAATATGCATGATGTTGCCGACAGCGACATTGATGGTCTTGACACCACTATTGACTGGAAGAACACAGACGACAACTCATACGATGGTGAAAAGCTGTTATTATTGGTGAGCGATGAATCAGGAAAATGGCTCCGACCAAATAACATCCTAAATAACTGGCGCGTAACAAAGACCTGTCTTCGTTTAGGTAGCAAGGTTATTGGTAAGTGTATGATGGGCTCAACATCAAACGCACTAGATAGGGGTGGTGAAAACTTTAAGAAGCTATACTACGACTCTGAGGCAACAAAGAGGAGCAGGAACGGTCAGACAAAGTCTGGCTTATATTCCTTATTCATTCCAATGGAGTGGAACATGGAGGGATTTATAGACATACATGGTATGCCAGTTTTAAGGGCTCCTGATAAGCCTGTTATGGGCGTTGATGGAGAAAAGATATATCAGGGTGCTATTGACTACTGGGAGGCTGAGGTTGAATCTTTAAAGAATGACCCAGACGCACTAAACGAGTACTACAGGCAATTCCCAAGAACAGAGTCTCATGCGTTTAGAGATGAGAGTAAGCAATCAATATTTAACCTGACAAAGATCTATCAGCAGATAGACTATAATGACTCAATGATTGATAGCCACTACACAACTAGGGGTAGCTTTAGTTGGAAGGATGGCATAAAGGACACTGAGGTAATATTTTCACCAAACAAGAACGGAAGGTTCTTAGTGGGATGGGTTCCAGAGAGGGGGCTTCAGAATGCATATACACAAAAGAACGGTAATAAGTATCCAGCCAATGAGCATATCGGGGCCTTTGGTTGTGATAGCTACGACATATCAGGTGTAGTAGGAGGGGGTGGTTCTAACGGTGCTTTGCATGGGCTCACTAAGTTTAACATGGACAATGCTCCTAGCAATGAGTTCTTTTTGGAGTATATAGCTAGGCCACAGACAGCAGAGATATTTTTCGAGGATGTTTTGATGGCTATTGTGTTTTATGGTATGCCTATCCTTGCTGAGAACAACAAACCAAGACTGCTGTACTATCTAAAGAACAGGGGCTATAGGGGGTACTCTATGAATCGTCCCGATAAGGTGTATAACAAGCTATCTAAGACAGAGATAGAGCTTGGGGGTATTCCTAATACTAGCGAGGACGTTAAGCAGTCTCACGCCTCTGCAATCGAGTCACACATAGAGAAGTATGTAGGGATTGACTTAGACGGTACACACAGAGACACTGAGACGATTGGAATAATGCCATTCAATAGGACATTAGAAGATTGGGCTAGATTTGATATAACAAACAGAACAAAGCATGATGCTTCGATTAGCTCTGGGTTAGCCATAATGGCTTGTCAGAAAAACCTTTACCAGCCACAGCAAAAAGAGCAGTCAAAAATTATCGTTAAATTTGCATCATACAATAACAAAGGCATCAGAAGTGAAATCATTAGATGAAAGAAGTAAAAGTAAATATTAGTGCACAAGGATTCCCAAGTCAATTTGTTTCTGATGCTGAGAAGGCGTCTGATGGTTTTGGGCTTCAGGTGGGTCAAGCTATCCAATACGAGTGGTTCAAGAAAGATGGAAATCAGGGCAGGTATTATGGCCAATGGAGAGACTTTCATAAGCTAAGACTATACGCTAGAGGAGAG
>DNHN01000146.1 GCA_003485825.1 Bacteroidota bacterium
TTGCCTACTCGTATCTTCCAGTACGGTTGTTGGTAGAGTGAATATACTCTGTCACTATAATTTGGGAATGTAGTTACGAACTTAGACTCAGAGCTTGTTACTACTGACTTATCAGTACTAAACGCTATCTGTATCCGATATCCCGAAATTTTTGTAGTATCTATTTGAGCATTCTTCATACGAAGATTCTCATTTATTTTCTCATCTATGTCAAGTGTTACTTGAGCTTGAATAGAAAATGCTGAGCACAATACTAGGAACGCTATGAAATATTTATACGTCTTTACCATGGCACTTTTTGTATTTTTTACCACTACCACATGGGCAGTCGTCATTTCTACCTACTTTCAGCTCTGCTCGTACCGGTACAGCTACTTCTTTTGGCTGTTCAGCCGCTTGCTGTCCACCTTGATTTTCTTGGCTAACCAGTGCTTCTGCAGCTCTGCTCGTTTTCATCTTACTGATATCGTCACGCTTACGCTCTTTAGCTTCTTTCATATCGTCAGAGGCTTGCACAGCTATATTCCCTTTGAACAGTAACGATACTATCTCCGAATTAAGCGTACTAATCATCGTTTGGAACAGATTAAAGGATTCTATCTTATAAATAAGAAGTGGGTCTTTTTGCTCAATGGATGCATTATTACTGCTCTGCTTAAGATCGTCTAGTTCTCTTAGGTGTTCTTTCCAGTTTTCATCTATACTGGCTAACGCCACAAAGCGCTCAAATGAATTGATGATTTCAGCACCTTCTGTAGATAAAGCCTTTTCAAGATTTACCGACACGTTTAGGGCTTTCTTACCATCTGAGAATGGAACTAAGATGTTTTTCACTTCTGCACCTCGATCCTTATGTATATTTTGGAATACAGGTAGTGATCTCTCAATAATATCCTTGTTCTTACGATCGTATGCGTCTAATAAATTATCAAATAACTGCTGAGTAAGTGCGTCTGGTTTGGTGGATTCGAACTCACTGGCAGATAGGGTAGGGTCGTAAGCTACGTGTCTAAGTACTTCAAGCTTAAATCCTTCGTAGTCATTAGTGTCCTTAAAACTATGTACCGTCTCATCTACCCATTCGTACAAGGCATTATTGATGTCTAAGGAAAGCCTATCGCCGTAGAGTGCATTTTTTCTACGTGTATATATTACTACACGTTGCTTATTCATTACGTCATCATATTCCAATAATCTTTTACGTATACCGAAATTATTCTGCTCTACTTTTTTCTGAGAACGCTCTATGGTTTTAGATATCATAGAATGTTGAATAACCTCACCTTCTTCATAGCCAAACTTATCCATTACCTTAGATACTCTATCTGACCCAAAAAGTCGCATTAGGTTGTCTTCTAGAGATACGAAGAATTGAGAAGATCCTGGATCCCCTTGTCTACCTGCTCTACCTCTTAGCTGTCTATCTACACGTCTACTATCGTGACGTTCTGTACCTATAATGGCGAGACCACCTGCTTCTTTGACTCCTTTACCTAATTTAATATCTGTACCACGACCGGCCATATTCGTAGCTAGAGTAATAGCTCCTGGTTGTCCAGCTTCTTGTACGATGTCCGCCTCACGCTGATGCTGCTTAGCATTCAGTACATTGTGCTTGATCTTACGCATATTCAGCATTCTGCTGAGAAGCTCTGAAATCTCTACGGATGTAGTACCTACTAATACCGGTCTACCTTCTTTTTGTAGTCGTATTATTTCCTCAGCTACTGCATTGAATTTTTCACGAACGGTCTTATACACTAAGTCGTCTTCATCTTTCCTGGCTATTGGTCTGTTGGTAGGGATTACTACCACATCTAGTTTATAGATTTCCCATAGCTCGCCTGCTTCGGTTTCTGCTGTACCGGTCATACCACTTAGTTTGTGGTACATTCTAAAAAAGTTTTGAAGAGTCACCGTGGCAAATGTTTGAGTAGCTGCCTCTACTTTTACATTTTCCTTAGCTTCTATGGCTTGGTGCAGACCATCAGAATACCTTCTGCCGTCCATCACACGACCAGTCTGCTCATCTACTATCTTGACTTTGCTATCTTGAATAATATATTCTACATCCTTTTCAAACATAGCATACGCTTTCAGCAATTGATTGATACTGTGGATACGCTCTGATTTTACAGAGAACTCACGCATTAGTTCTGCTTTTTGCTTTGCCTTCTCATCGTCAGCGATACTGCTCTTTTCTAGCTCAGCTATACTTGAACCTACATCTGGCATCACAAAGAAGTCTTTGTCATCACTATTGTTAGAGATAAGGTCGATACCTTTATCGGTAAGTTCTATTTGGTTTTGCTTTTCGTCAATAGTAAAGAAGAGTTCTGCATCTACGATGTGCATTTCCTTTTGTTGATCTTGGAGGTAGAAGTTTTCCGCTTTGGTCATTATAGCTTTTACTCCTTGTTCACCTAGAAATTTAATGAGTGGCTTGCTTTTAGGAAAACCCCTATAGCATCTAAAGAGTAAGAGACCCGCTTCTTTTTCATTGGTTTTACCCTCTTTAATCATACGCTTAGCATCCGCTAAAGCTGTATTCAAATAACTCTTTTGAGCATCTACTACTTTTTGTATCTTAGGTTTCAGCTCATTAAACTCGTGTATATCTCCCTTAGGAGTTGGCCCGGATATAATTAAAGGAGTACGTGCATCATCAATAAGCACAGAATCTACCTCATCAATCATAGCAAAGTGATGTTTTTGCTGTACTTGTTCATCAGGACTGTGTGCCATATTATCTCTCAGGTAATCAAAACCAAATTCATTGTTGGTTCCATAAGTGATATCTGCTAAATAGGCCTGCTTACGCTCAGGAGAATGTGGTCTGTAATAGTCCAAGCAATCTACTTTTAGTCCGTGAAATTGGAAAATAGGAGCATTCCACTCTGCATCTCTTCGCGCCAGGTAATCATTTACGGTCACCACATGTACACCTCGCTGGCCAAGTGCATTTAGATAAGCCGGCAATGTAGAAACGAGGGTTTTACCTTCCCCAGTCATCATCTCGGCAATTTTACCTTTATGCAAGACAACACCTCCTATAAGTTGTACATCATAGTGTATCATGTTCCAAGTCACTTCTTGACCTGCAGCATCCCAAGTGGTATCATAGTGAACCTCATCTCCCACGATATTAATGTGTGGTTTAGCTGCTGCTAAATCTCGATCGTAATCTGAAGCGGTGGCACTTACCTTCTCATTTTCAGTAAACCTGCGAGCGGTTTCTTTAACTACTGCAAAGGCCTCTGGTAGAAGCTCTTCAAGTACTTCTTCTAACTTTTCGTCTCTTTCTTTCTCAAGCGCATCTATTTGGTCATAAGCATCTTCGCGCTTATCTATTTCGTGAATAGTGGTCTTTTTAATTTCCGCCTTTAAGTCAGCTATTGCGTTGTCTATCTCTGCCAAATAGTCGTTTACCCTGTTTTTGAACGCTGTGGTTTTTGCTCTAAGTTCGTCGTTTGTGAGACTTTGAAGTTTTACATATTCAGCGTTTACTTTTCCCACATAAGGCTCTAAGCCTTTCACATCCTTATCTGCTTTATTTCCAAAAAGCTTTTGTATTCCGCTTACGATAGAATTAATCATTGTATTATTTTAGTGGGTAATGGACTAAAATTATGCCACACCTCTTTTTTATCTTTTTAAATATCAGGATTAGAGCTTTCTGTACTCTTCTCCACTTGCTTTAATTGTGGGCCAAAAGTAACTATATTATTCTTTTTAAGCCATATAATTAAGCGACCAGTTAGTCACAAAAGATTACGAATTATCTTAGCTATTTCTGCTATTTTCTCCTGCTTAAAACGAAAAAAAGTGGTTGTTTTGAAGTAAGAAATAAAGTATGCGAATTTTAATACTAGGAAGTGGTGCTCGTGAGCACGCTATAGCAGCTAAGTTAAGCAAGGAAATAGGTCAAGAGAATGTGTTTACAGCACCTGGGAATGCTGGAACTGCTCTTTGTGGTTTGAATCTAGATGCTAGCTATACAGATTTTGAAGCGTTGAAAAAGTTCAGCCTTTCAAACGGTATAGATACCATCCTGCCGGGCTCAGAAGACGCCATTGCAGGAGGAGTGCGTGACTTCTTTGAGGCGGATAA
>DNHN01000325.1:0-4651 GCA_003485825.1 Bacteroidota bacterium
AACTCTAGGAGTTTTGCTACAGCTACCTATAGTTTTCAGAATAAGCGAGCCCTAAACAGCTACAGTTTTGAGGGAATGCTAGAGTACGGTCAGTTGACCAACAAAGTGGTATTAGGTGACTTGTCTAATCCTCAAATTCGCTTTATTCGGACAGATACAGTGACGAATGAGCAAGATACTATTCGCTATTTCCCAAATATAGGGGAAGAAAAAGAGCAAGAAAGCTTTGCTAGAGTAAGCGGTGTGTTTAAGTATAATCTGGATATTGGCATACAAGATAAACCGCTAGAATTACGCTTTTACGGGGCGTATCTGCTTCAAGAATATAAAAGTACTCAATATCAAAATAGTGTAGGAAGTGCAAATAGGGCTGGATACTATGACTATAGATTTGACGATTACCTCATGCACCGTAATGCGGATTATGGATTATTCCGAAATCAGATCAGTAATCGTAGGGACTTCTCCAAGTTTGTAGGGCCTATTGCATCAGCAGACCAGTGGATGCTTACTGCTAATGTGACAATGCCACTTCCAGGAAAGCTACCTTTTAAGCCGTATCTAGAGATTCTTACGTTCAATGATATTAAGGATGTTCCTTTTAATAAGGAAGGAAGTAGTTTCTTCTACACTGTTGGGATTGAGATAGAATTGATACAGGATAGACTAGAAGTCTTTTTAAATCTAGCTCAAAGCTCTGACGTTTCGGGTTACCAGGAGAATGGACTTATTGGAATAGATAATTTCGGTGAACGAATCACTTTTGTGCTAGATCTCAATAACCTGAGGCCTACTAAGGTTAAAAAACAATTGAAATTATTTTAATAGGAATAAGGGTGTAAATCGGGAGCTTAGGTTGTACTCTATTCTCCTAACTCTCCCTCATCGGCAAACGAATAATATCCTCCATCGGTCACTATGATATGGTCTATGATGCTCATGTCTAGGTTTTTTGCAGCAGCTATTAGTTTCTTGGTCAGACGATGGTCTGCAGCACTAGGGCTTAGATTCCCACTGGGGTGATTATGGCAGAGCACTAGGTTGGAAGCGTTGTGCTCTAGGGCTGCTTTAAATATCCGTTTAGGGTCTGCTACCGTATGAGATACGCCTCCGTCACTTGCTTTGTAGCCTTTTAGTATTTTGTTAGCTCTGTTTAGAAATAGCACCCAAAATTCTTCATACTCTTTGTCTTGGAGGAGTGGCCTAAAGTAAGCATATACGTCATGGCTGCTGCGTATAAATTGGGAGGTGCTTTCGGCCTTCTTTCTGCGTCCACCGAGCTCTATCGCAGCTATAATAGTGATCGCCTTAGCTGGACCGATACCGCTTATTTGGCAGAGGTCTTTTATGCTGAGTTTGGCTAGTTGATTGAGGTCATTTTTAGCAAGGTTTAGAATATCTCTGGCTAAGTCCACGGCAGACTTACTGCGTGTGCCATTGCCCAGGAGTATGCCGAGTAGTTCCGCATTGCTTAGTGTCTCACGGCCATTGGCTGCTAGCTTCTCGCGCGGTTTGTCATCATCGCTCCAGTTTTTTATAGAGATATATTCTGCCAAAATTTGAATAAATGAAAAAGCCCTGACGAAATCGTCAAGGCTTCAAAAATATGATTTTAAGAAGGATATTATCCTAAATTAGCTACGTGCTTCGCTAATTTGCTTTTCACGTTTGCTGCTTTGTTTTTGTGTATGATGTTTTTCTTTACTAATTTATCTAGTTTAGAAAAAGTCTCACGCATTACTTTCTCAGCTTCTGACTTGTCTTCAGATAAACGTACTTTCTTTATCCAAGTTCTAGTCGTTTTATGCTGATACTTATTCCTAGCTGTTTTAGCTTGGTTGCTTCTGATTCTCTTTAGCGTGCTTTTATGATTTGCCATTTTGTTCTGTTAAAAAAGGTCTGCAAAAGTAAGATTATTATTTACTTAGACCGTATATCTTTTATAAAAATTATGGAGGAAGTACACATAGGGTATTTTTCACTTCTTGAAGGAGCTAAAAATCAGTCCATTGTTGCTCGTTACCTAACTACATTTTACGGTAACTGCTAGCCTAACTCATCTTGTGTACAGTCCCACTCGTAGGGTTTAGTCTTCGGGATAATGTCTAGGTTCTCTGCTTTGAGTATCACGGTACAGTTGCTAGGGATCTCTCCTTTTATAAAGCATCCAGCTCCTATGGTGACATTGTCTCCAATGGTAGTGCCGGCTACTATACTCACATTGGCACCTATCCATACGTTGTTTCCTATGGTTATTCCTTGGGTATGGCTCTTTTTTCGGTGGTCGTATTTGTAGTGATTCTGAGTGGTGAGTATGGCGTTTTGGCCTATGTTTACATTGTTCCCCAACTTTAATCCTCCGCTGGCATTGATGTATATGCCTGGATTATCTCCTGGGTCACAGCAGATACCTTTATCGATGTTTGGCCAATCTACTATCTTGCTGCGAAAGTCTACCGGCCATGGCACTGCACCATTTACCCGTACTATTTTTTGCCAAAAAAAATACTGACGCAATACTTGGTGATTCTTCATATAGCCCGTACGTGGACGCTTATAATGCGGCCAAAGCCACTTCACGAAGTGTCTGAGTAGATTGTCGTCTAATGACTCTGCTATGTTTTTTACGATGCCCACGGTGCTTTAAAATCCTTCTTTAATGCCAAATCCAATATAGATAAGTATTCCAGTGAAGAGCAGAGCAAATATGGTCTTTGCGATTAGGTTTTTACCAAAGAGGACGAAGAAATAATTAAGAACTAAGATTCGGAGGACTGCTCCCACTATGGTAAACCACGCCAGTGCGACTCTGGTGCTGCCGCCAATCGTATATCCGAAATACAGTGCACACGAGGTGAAGATTAAGAATGCAAGGTTATATAAAAGCTGAAAGTTGAGTTTATTATAGGTAGAGAAAGCGCTCGAAAAAGAAGTAGTCAGAAACATAGAGAAGTAAAAGAGTATGGTAATCTGAATATAGATGCCTGCCTCGTGCCATTGGTCACCCAATACGACAGGAGCTATTTGATCTCCCCAGACAGCAAGTATCACCACCGGGATAAGAGCTGCCCAAAACATTAGGCTTATGAGCTGATGAGACATGGCAGCGGCTTCTTTTTTATCTGATTTGATACGGGCTATTTTCTCGAAAAATACTTGACCTAAAGCTAAAGCCAACATACTCATGGGTAAATACGTGAGTTTATATGCATTACCAAAATGACCCGTGGCTGCTTGTCCATCAAACGTGGCTATCATAAACCATGGCATATTCACGGCTAAAATGTTGAGTAAAGCAGCTGGAGAGCTAAACAGTGCAAAGGATTTATACTTCTTAGCTACGGTTCTGATAGCGTCACCGGAGGTCTGAAATAACGAAAAGGGGAGTTTAAATACGATATGTATCAACGCTACGACCTGCCCAAGGATTTGACCAATGACCAACCCATTACCAGAAACCACAGCGAGGAAGGGGTGTGCTAATTTATAACCTACTCCGGAGAGTGAAGTCGCGATACGATTGGTAGATATGACACCGTATTCTCTTGCCCTGTTGCGCCAATTCACAAGGGTGTCGGTACTGCTCAGAAGCCAGATGGCTGGCGGTAAGGCGTAGAGTATATTGGGATGGCTTAGTTTGAAAAAGGAAGCAATGCTGCTCTTGAAGCTGATGACCACTAAGAGGACTAGAAGGGAGATAAAAAGGTTTAAGATTAAGCTTAGTCGAGTAATGTCTTGAGCAGTTTTACTATCATCTTCCACCACGATAGCTACTTCGTATCGAAGTCCCGCTATGGCCACGAGTACTACCGCCATTTTCATGAAAATATCGAGTTCGCCAAACTCTTCGGGAGAGTACATACGCCCTAAGAATACGATAGCTCCAAAACCAATAGCTTGGGCAGCTAGCGAACCACTAAATAGCTTGCCGGCATTTTTTAAAAAATCTGACCTGATGATTTTCAATGTAGCAAAGGAAAACTATTCTGTTCGTTTAATGAAAAAAGAGATTTGAATAAGTGAGGAGATATCACTGGTCCATAATTCTCATATTTGTACCTATCCTTATGAATAAACAGTATAACTACCTGCTCAGCTTTTTTATTATCGGCGTATTAATGATCACTTCGTGCAAGGATAAAGCACCGGAGACGGAACCGGATGAAAGCTTAGAAGTAGGGGGTAGTGTAGACTACACCTATAGGCCATTGGTGCACCATTTTGGTAGTACAAACTGCGGTGGCTGCGGCAGATGGGCAGTGCCACTTATACATCAAGTAGCGGAGGAAATGGGAGATACCATAGTGCCACTTATTACACACTTTAAATACGAAGATATATTTATCACGGAGTCGAGTGACGCTATTGTAGATGGGATAATCGAGTCTTGGTATTCCCCACAGGTATGGATCAATGATAAGGATATCACCTTTGATATCATAAATAGTGGTCAGCGATCTAGCGAGCTAGAGGTGATGAAAAGACTTCGGTCCTTGGCCAAAGAAAAAGCAGATGCCTACATTGGTTTTACGGCTGCTGACAATGACAGAGGTAGGCTAGATGCTACGGTGCAGGTTAAAAATTCAAAAGAAGATTCCGCCAGTTATTTTCTAGAAATATATACGATGCGGGATGGGGAGATCGCTAGTCA
>DNHN01000325.1:4768-6101 GCA_003485825.1 Bacteroidota bacterium
GTAGATATTTATTTTTACGTCATCCTCTGGCAGAAGAAGTCAAACGGGAAGTATGGTTACGTGAATGGGAAAGTCTTTTTTCCAAAGTAAGTCGAGCATTATCTACCTAGGTTGAACCGCTCGATCTCGTCTGAGTAGAACGTTTTTGTGTCGTAATCATCCAGTATTTTTCTAGATCCATTTGAAATCATTACTCCTGTCATCCTTCTTCCCAATGGCAATGCGCCCATTATGACTCTTATATCTTCTTTTAAGCTGCGTCGATCTACCGCGATGGTCACTTCTTTTAAGCAGATGTGCTCTTCTTTACAATATATTTCACAGTCCAAGGAGTCTTTTAGTGCGGTTATTTTTTTACTAAATGTGCTGAAGCTGACCTGACTCACTTCTAGTCTGATACTGTCAGTATCAGACACAGCCTCAGAAGCCGTCAACTCAAACCTGCCCTCTGAATTGGTGAATGCTCCGCCTATTTTTTTGTCATTCTTAAATAGTATCACCGTTGCAAAAGCGATTTTGTTTTCCTCTAGTAGGCTGTCTAGTAATACGCCCGTTATTTTCATGCTATCTATGGTTTTTACATAATCATCTACTTTTTTATCTACGTTGTCGGACTGAGCCAGTGATAGTTTGTGCTGTATGCTCAGTAGTAGTGTAAGTATGGCAGCGGCGGCGGTATATCTGAGGCGTATGTACCATGGGAGTTGAGGGGTCGGATTGGTCACTCGGTCAGCTTGTATGCGAATACACATGTTGCCGTCGTTCTCCGCGTACTTTTTCCATATGTTCTCTTCAGTCGTGTTGCATACATCGTGCACTGTTTTAACGCACTTGGAGCAATGTCTACCTTGCTCAGTCGGTGTCATCGCATCCCAGTTTTCGCTGCATGGGTCTATGCGTATCTTGTCCTCTTTCATTCCTATCAATACTACGAAGTTTTTACGATAAATAGCTACTTGGATTTACAATGAGACAGTTTTACTATATAAGTGTATTGCATATTAGTATATCACACGGGTAACGCTAATTTTGCACCTCAATTTAGAAGTATGTCTGAAGAACATTTTAAAAACGTCATTTCCCACGCCAAAGAGTATGGTTTTGTTTTCCCGAGTAGTGAAATATACGATGGCCTAGCGGCGGTATATGACTATGGACAAAACGGAGTAGAGCTCAAGAAAAACATACGCGAATACTGGTGGAAGAGTATGGTGCAGCTTCACGAAAATATCGTAGGTATAGATGCATCTATATTTATGGCTCCACAAGTATGGAAAGCCAGTGGACACATCGACGGATTTAGTGATCCAATGATAGATAATAAGGACTCCAA
>DNHN01000133.1 GCA_003485825.1 Bacteroidota bacterium
TGTCAATGAATTGGCAGTAGAGCTTTCTAGGATGTATCCTGAGCACACTGCGAGCTATTTCCGTACCTTATTGAAAAAGGCTCGTAAGGATAATAATCGTTACAAGCTGATACGAAGAAGAGTAACGTATCATGAGCAGAGGGCAGTGCGTGAGTTGCCTATCTTTAATAAAGGCCGATACAAAGGAGGATTACTAGCTGAGTTGAGTACGAAACGTGTTAAACCGGCTGGCGACCTAGCGTTTAGAACTATAGGATACAGTACGAAAGATAATCCGGGCGTGGGGCTAGAGCGGGCATACGATTCAGATCTAGGAGGTGTAAAAGGGCAACGACTGGTTCAGCGTATATCAGGCGGTTATCGTCCCCTTAATGATGAGAACCTGATAGAGCCTCAAAATGGGAGAGACGTTCATACTACGATCAATATTGATTTCCAAGAGATAGCACAACGCTCACTCGAGAAAGCCTTAATACAGCACAATGCTAAAAATGGATGTGTAGTAGTAATGGAAGTAGCTACGGGTAATATCAAGGCTATTTCCAACCTAAAGAGAAGAACAGATGGGACGTATGGTGAGTTGTACAATTATGCGGTAGGTCTCAGCTATGAGCCAGGAAGTGTATGGAAGGTCTATTCAGCAATGGCTGCCTTTGAAGATGGGCTGATAGAGCCAGGGGATAGTATGGATATATACAATGGCGAGCGGGATTACTTTGGCAAGCCTATGCGGGATTCCGACAAAGGAAGGTATAAAAAAATGAGTTTTACTCAGGCTTTTGCTCGCTCGAGTAACGTAGCTTTTTCTTCTATTATTTTCGATAATTATGCAAGTAAGCCGGGCAAGTACATCGCGCATCTTAGAAACTTAAACCTGGATAAAAGAACCGGTTTAGAGATACAAGGAGAACCAGAGCCATTTTTAAATCATCCCCAAAGTAGTACCTGGTCTCAGCTGACCCTTCCTTGGTTAGCTATAGGCTATGAGAATCAGCATACTCCACTTCAATTGCTTACCGCATACAATGGAGTGATTAACGATGGAATATTAGTGTCTCCTAATGTGGTCCGTAAAGTGACTGATGCAGGTATAGTGGTGCTAGATAAAGAGAGTGATCGAGAGTCTAAGCGGGTGTGCTCTAAGGAGACTAGTGATAAGATAAAGAAGCTTACAGCGGCTGTCTTTACCGAAGGGTCAGCCCGCAATGTGCAGAGTAGTGTAGTGACTATGGGAGGTAAGACTGGTACAGCACAGATAGCGACTAAAGGGCATTATCAAGCCTCTAAAAAGTACAATGCAAGTTTCGTGGGGCATTTTCCTGCGGACAAACCAGTGTACAGTATTTACGTAATGGTAAATGAACCGAGTAATGGAGTGTTTTACGCTTCCTATGTGGCGGCTCCAGTGTTTTCTGAAGTAGCTGAAAAGATTTTCACCATAAGTGTAAAACAAGAAGTAGATCAATCAGAGAATAAAGTGCCTGCCTATGTAGCGGGGTATTATACGGATTTTAAAGAACTCAATAAGACATTAGGGGTGACACTTACTGAAGAAGTGAATACCGACCTAGTGCGCATAGATGCTACAGGTACAAGAGCTGTGGGTATATCCTCTGAGCCAGGCAAAATGCCTAATCTAAAAGGTTTAGGAGCTAAAGATGCAGTGTATGTAGCAGAGCTGAACGGACTGAGAGTTAAGATTACTGGCTACGGTAGAGTGCTGGAGCAAAGTCCAAAACCGGGCGAAAAAATTTCTAAGAATCAACTTATTTATATCAGACTAAATTGAGATTACTAAGCGATATATTGATGGCTATAACGCCAATAGCGATACACGGAGATGAAGATGTTCAGGTATCAGGACTTACCTTAGATTCAAGGGACGTAACATCCGGTTTTTTATTCGCCGCTAGTCGAGGAGTGCATACAGACGGTCATCTATACATAGCAAAAGCTATAGAGCTAGGAGCTACAGTGATACTCTGCGAAGAGGCTGGAGATATGCAAGCGGGAGTAACGTATATAGTCGTTGAGAATGCTGCTGAAGCATTGGGTTACTTAGCTTCTGAATATTATGAAAACCCGAGTAGAAATATCACGCTAGTTGGAATCACCGGAACCAATGGAAAGACTTCCATTGCTACTATGCTCTATCAGTGTTTTATGAACTTAGGTCATAAGACGGGACTGCTTTCTACGATTAAATACAGCATAGACGGAGTAGATACGGTAAGTACACACACTACGCCAAACAGTGTACGTATCAATGAGCTTCTTGCTGAGATGGTAGACGCTGGGTGTGAGTATGCATTTATGGAGGTGAGTTCACACGCACTTCATCAATACCGTACTGCAGGTCTAGAGTTTAAAGGGGGGGTCTTTACAAATATAACACACGATCATCTGGACTATCACACTGACTTCAAAGAGTATATCTATACGAAGAAGCGATTGTTCGATGGATTATCATCAGAGGCTTTTGCTCTAGTAAATAAGGATGATAAGAATGGTGCCACTATGGTGCAAAACACGAAGGCTACGAAATACACCTATAGCTTGAAGTCAGTTTCTGATTTTAAGACTAAGGTACTAGAGAGCGATTTTGATGGAATGCTGTTGGATTTAGGTGGCATGGAAGTGTGGCTAAGGCTAGTAGGGCATTTTAATGCATACAATGTGCTCGCAGTATACGGAGTAGCTTTTCTATTGGATAAAGACCATATGGATATTGTTACTGCACTGAGCGCTATCAATAGTGTAGACGGTCGTTTTCAAAATATAAAAGGTGGAGGAGTAACAGCTATAGTAGACTATGCGCATACTCCCGATGCTCTTCAAAACGTAGTGGATACCATCAATGCTATCCGAACAAAAAACGAGCAGTTAATTACCGTAGTGGGCTGCGGAGGAGATCGAGATAAAGCAAAAAGACCTGTAATGGCTCGGATAGCGTGTCAAGCTAGCGATAGAGTCATACTTACTTCAGATAATCCACGTACAGAGGATGCCAACACTATTATCGAGGAGATGATGGCAGGCGTAGAGCCTCAAAACTATAAAAAAGTACTCAAAATAGTAGACAGAGAAGAAGCTATAAAAACGGCCATCAGCCTAAGTCAAACTGGAGATGTCATTCTGGTAGCGGGTAAAGGACACGAGACCTACCAAGAAATAGACGGAGTGCGTCACCCTTTTGATGATAAAGAAGTAATAACCAAAAACCTAAAACTAATCAAAGACTAATGCTATATCACTTATTTGACTACCTACAAGATATGTATAACCTGCCAGGTGCAGGTGTATTCCAGTACATTACATTTAGAGCATCTCTCGCAGTTATAGTATCACTTATTATTTCTTTGGTTTTTGGTAAAACACTGATAGAGAAATTAAGAAACTTGCAAGCTGCGGAGACTATCCGCACGCTAGGGCTAGATGGTGAGCAAGCAAAAAAAGGTACACCGACTATGGGTGGGCTTATCATCATAGCAGCGATACTTATTCCTACGCTGCTTTTTGCGAAACTGGATAATATCTACATACAACTGATGGTATTTAGTACGGTATGGTTAGGTGTCATAGGTTTCGTAGATGATTATATCAAAATATATAAAAAAGACAAAGGAGGGCTAGCAGGTAAGTTTAAGGTAGTAGGTCAAGTAGGTCTAGGTATAATAGTGGCTCTAGTGCTGCACTTTAACGATGACGTAGTAGTCCGTGAGCAGTATAAAGTAGATACCGTGCAAGAAGCTCCTGAAGGAGAGGAAGTCGTTGAAATTAATGGTCAGCTGATGTATTTCAAAGACGTGAAAAGTACAGCAACCACACTGCCTTTTGTCAAAACTCATGAGATTGATTATTCTAAGTTTCTCTTTTGGATGAGCGATGAAGCAGCGAAAAAATGGTCTTGGGTGGTCTTTATGCTCGTAGTCATCGTCGTGGTAACAGCCGTATCTAATGGTGCAAATCTCACAGATGGTATAGATGGCTTGGCAGCAGGAAGTTCTGCTATTATTAGCGTCACTCTTGCAGTATTAGCCTTTATCAGTGGTAACCTTATTTTCTCAGATTACCTAAATATAATGTTTATCCCAAATCAGGGTGAGCTAGTAATCTATGCTGCTGCACTCGCAGGAGCATGCATCGGGTTCTTATGGTACAATAGTTTTCCTGCGCAAGTCTTTATGGGAGATACGGGTAGTCTCGCACTTGGTGGCGTGATAGCTGTATTGGCTCTTATGATTCGTAAGGAGCTTGTGCTTCCTATTCTATGTGGAATCTTCCTAGTAGAAAATCTAAGTGTAATGATGCAGGTGAGTTA
>DNHN01000370.1 GCA_003485825.1 Bacteroidota bacterium
CCTTTAGCACGGCAAACCGTTCCAGTTTTACGCCATTTTTTGTGTATCTGTATCTGCACGTTCCAACCACGTGTTGATCTACAAGTGCAGCAAGGTGTTCACTGGAGTCTTCATATTCATCATATTCTCGACTCTTGGGCACATTTTGTTCCAGTACAAATACATTACTACGTACTTCAAAAATAGCGTCACGCAAATCCGCGCTCTGTGCTGGCTGAATAATTATACTTTTAACCACTAGAAATACAAATGTAGGTATTAAAAAAAATGTACTTTTGCCATCTAAACATTAGAAATAAATACGCAGCGTCTCTGTATTTTTAAAGAATACGGTAAACGCTCGTGACGGAGATAAAAGTAATGAGTTGGTTTAAGCGAGTAAAAGAAGGAATCTTAACAAAAACACAGGACAAGAAACCTACACCAGACGGGCTTTGGTATAAATGTACTGAATGCAAGGAGCCTACGAGTACGAAGGAGTTTGAACTCAATATGTGGGTATGTCCTAAGTGTAATAATCACAGTAGAATAGGAAGCAGAGAATACTTCGAAATCCTTTTTGACGATGGTAAATTCAAAGAAATGGACGCCAACCTAAGTTCTGGCGATCCACTAAAATTTGAGGATACCAAGCCTTACCCAGACAGACTAGTAGCCTCTCAAAAAAAGACAGGTCTTACAGATGCGGTTCGCACTGCTACAGGTAAAATACATGGAATCAAAGTAAGTATGGCTGTAATGGACTTCGCTTTCATAGGGGGATCTATGGGTAGTGTAGTTGGAGAAAAAATAGCCCGAGCTATAGATACAGCTTTAGAAAATAAAACGCCTATGATTATCATCTCTAAAAGTGGTGGTGCTCGTATGATGGAAGCTGCATTTTCACTTATGCAAATGGCTAAAACATCTGCTAAGCTAGCGCTCCTGGCAGAGGCTAAGTTACCGTACATATCGATACTCACGGATCCTACTACAGGAGGTATTACCGCATCATTTGCTATGCTTGGGGACATTAATATAGCAGAGCCAAAAGCGCTTATAGGATTTGCCGGACCAAGAGTTATCAAAGAAACCATAGGAAAGGATCTTCCAGAAGGTTTTCAACGTTCTGAATTTTTAAAAGAAAAAGGTTTTGTAGACTTTATCGTAGAGCGAAAGGATATGAAACAAAAACTGCACGATGTGCTAAGCATTTATGCAGTACACAAAAGAGTAGTGAAAACTGCTTAAAATCATACAATCAAAAACAACTAAACATATCAAATCAATGAATTTCCCAGAAAATTTAAAGTACACAAAAGAGCACGAATGGATCGCTATCGATGGAGACATTGCTACAGTAGGAGTTACTGATTTTGCGCAATCAGAGCTAGGTGACATCGTATTTGTAGAGATAGAAACCGAAGGAGAAACTCTGGCTAAAGATGAAGTATTTGGAACGATAGAAGCTGTAAAAACTGTTTCTGACCTATTTATGCCTCTAAGTGGCGAAATAGTAGAAATCAATACTGCTTTAGAAGATGCTCCAGAAAGCGTAAACGAAAACCCGTATGATGCAGGATGGATGGTAAAAATCAAACTATCTGACGCTTCTGAAGTAGACAGCTTAATGGACGTAGCTGCATACAAAGAACTTACAGGTCACTAGTCTTGATGAAGCTCCAGCGAGCTCACATCCCTGCCGTACTTTGGACGATATTCATAGCCTCATCGTGTCTTCTTCCTGCAGCTGCATTTCGGAGTTTCAGTTTTGACACGCTAATAGAGCTAGATAAGTTGGTACATTTTACACTCTATGCAGTATTCATCCTTTTTTGGGCCTTAGCCATCAGAGATATTACGCTGAAGCAAAAGTTACTACTACTATTTGTTGGTATAGCCTACGGAATACTTATAGAGGTATTGCAAAGCAGTATGTCGCTAGGTCGGAGTTATGACATAGGAGATATAGTGGCAAATACGACAGGATGCATCTTAGGCGTTCTACTTATCACGTTAGCTCAGCGAAGTATGCCGTTGCTAAAAAAGTATTTACCTTTTCTTAACAAACTATATTAACTACTATAAATTTAAGTTAATTTTGAAACAAGAATCATTATGGAAGTAAAAAAGTATTCGAAGCCTGAAGTCAAAAACAAACGGATTGACTTCTTCCTTCTAGGACTTGCTGTTGCTGTAGGAGCAGTTCTTTATGGTTTCACGTATACGATATACGATGAAAAACCTGAAGAGCTCGAAAACATCATCATAGAGGAAGACCTAGTAGTGATGGAAAACACCGTACAAGAGAAAAAGCCACCACCACCTCCACCACCACCAGAGATAGAAGTGGTAGAAGATGATGAGGAGATAGAAGAAGATCAACCTGAGATTGTAGAAAACGAGGTAGATCAAGACACAGAAATGGAGGAGTATGAGCAGGAGGAAGAAGAACCGGAAGAGACCAATGAGGTCTTTGAAATCTTTGATGTATCTGAGAAAGCTAGTTTCCCTGGAGGTGACGAAGGGCTTCAGCGATTCATCGCCGAAAACATCACTTATCCACCAATGGCTTTAGAGAATGATATGCAAGGTACTATAAATGTAATGTTCGTTGTGGACAAAGCAGGAAGAGTAAAAGACATCGCCATTCTTGGAGGAAAAAAAGGTTTCGGACTAGAAGAAGAAGCAATGCGAGTAATCAAAATGACTTCTGGCAAGTGGAAACCAGCAAAACAACGAGATAAATCAGTGAATATGCGATTTAGAATTCCCGTAAAATTCCAAATCTTCTAATACACTTAACGTATACCAAAAAGCCCGATTATCATTCGATAATCGGGCTTTTTTATGGTCCATTAGTTCGTCATGTGATCTACTACTCTATTGTTATATACATCTGCTTGGAGAGCATCAACGGTTACCATTGGTCAGACCCAATACAAGCTAAGTGCACTCATGTCCGTAAGACACAGTTGGTCCATTGGCCGATTACCAACCTGTACTGGTATGGCATAAAAAAATGGCTCTTCAGTACTGAAGAGCCATTCCATAATCTATGCTGATTTAATTTTCTTAGCTAAGTACTTCTAGCATCTTAGCTCCTATTCCTGCTGGAGAATCAACCACGTGTAGTCCACATTCTCTCATTATTGCTTTTTTAGCAGCGGCAGTATCATCCTCGCCACCTACTATAGCACCTGCGTGACCCATAGTACGTCCAGCTGGGGCAGTTTCTCCTGCGATGAATCCTACTACTGGCTTCGTGCCAAATTCTTTGATATAGCGAGCAGCTTCAGCTTCCATGCCTCCACCTATTTCACCGATCATTACGATTCCCTCTGTTTCTGGGTCGTTCATCAAAAGCTCTACTGCTTCTTTCATAGATGTTCCTATAATAGGATCTCCACCGATACCTATGGCAGTAGTGCATCCCATACCGGCTTTCACCACTTGGTCTACAGCCTCATACGTAAGTGTACCTGATTTTGACACGATACCTATTTTTCCTTTTTTGAAGATAAAGCCTGGCATAATACCCACCTTCGCTTCATCTGTAGTAATGATACCTGGGCAGTTTGGGCCTATAAGTCTACTCTCTGTAGTACTCAAGTATGCTTTTACTTTTACCATGTCAGCTACAGGTATACCCTCAGTAATACATACGATTACTTTGATACCAGCTTCTGCCGCTTCCATAATAGCATCTGCTGCAAATGGTGGTGGCACGAAAATGATACTCGTATCTGCACCTGCTACTCTCACAGCTTCATCTACCGTATTAAACACTGGTTTGTCTAAGTGAGTCTGACCTCCCTTACCAGGAGTTACTCCTCCCACTACTTGCGTACCATATTCTATCATCTGACCAGCGTGGAATGTACCCTCACTACCAGTGAATCCTTGAACGATTATCTTAGAATCTTTATTTACTAAAACTGACATAATTTTTCGTGGAGCAAAGGTACATTTTTTACCTACATGTGAAAGCGTAAAATCCTAACTCATTACACAACTCTCAAAGACCACGTTCGTCGGTAAAAATAGCACTTTCGAAAAACAAAAGGTACTTTGTTTTGCATAGTACCTTTTTATAGCCATATATTTGCATAACATAATGAAGATAGAAAATACACAATCTCAAATGCGAAAGGGGGTACTCGAGTACTGCATACTTACCCTAGCCAGCACTGGTGAGGTATATGCTTCTGACATAATCACACACCTGAAGGAAGCCAAGCTCATCGTAGTAGAGGGCACACTATATCCACTACTTACTCGACTCAAAAATGCAGGACTACTCAAATACGAGTGGAAAGAAAGCGACCAAGGACCCCCACGCAAGTACTACTCACTTACAGAAGAAGGAACAAAATTTAACAGTCAATTAGCAGATACTTGGACTGAACTCAGCAACTCCGTAAACCAATTAACTCAATTAAAATGAATAAAATAATCCAAATAAACCTCGCAGGACAAGCCGTCTCTATAGACGAAAAGGCATACCAATCACTTTCACACTACCTCCAAACACTAGAAAACCACTTCTCTACTACAATAGACGGCCGTGAAATACTCACAGACATAGAGGCTAGGATAGCAGAGCTATTCTTTGGCAAAATCAGAAAAGGCAATGCCTTTATCAATGAAAGCGATGTAGCGGAAGCCATCCAACTCATGGGAACAGCTGAAGACATGGACATAGATGAAGACCCAGATACTCAACACCATCAGCAGGCTGCTAATCCAAGCAGTAAAAAACTCTACAGGGATACCGATGACCGAGTGTTGGGAGGAGTATGTAGTGGCCTAGGTGCATATTTCGGTATGGACACCTCAGTCGTCCGAATTCTGGCAGTGCTACTCATACTATTCACAGGCATACCGCTTATTGCTTACTTTGTCCTTTGGGCTATCCTCCCTGAGGCTACTACTCCAGAAGATCGCTCTCGCATGAAAGGTGGGAACACCACTATAAACGACATTGTAAACAGTGTACGACAAGAGGCCACAGATGTAGCTCGGAATGTGAAAAACGAGGCCACCAACGTAGCTGATAACCTAAAAAAAAAATCTAATTTTTCGAACTCAGCAAAATCAGTAACCTCCGGAATACAACAAATCGTCACGTTTTTAGCTAAAATTTTTGGAGCAGGAGTCTTAATATTTTTAGTAACTACGGGTATAGCATTCACCGTATTTCTCTTGGCAAATGCTACGGGGGGATTTCATTTTAACCCCGGGAATGGTGACATCTTGACTCCATCCATCCTCAAGTCACCTACACTAAACTGGCTGTTTAGCCTATCGCTCCTTAGCCTTATCCTTATTCCGATTGGGACTATTTGCTACGCAATTATCTTATTCCTATTTAATAGTGCACTACACATTAATGTGAAAGCCGTCTTCTTATCTTGGCTCATATGTCTTGCTATGTTCATAGGTATATCCATATACTCCGCCGGTAATGTTAACATAAACTCTTTCCGTCAATTTGGCGAAACGCTAAAAGAAAGATCGAGCTATGACATTGATATCAAAATCAAAGAGATACCTCCTATCCCACTAACACCTGATGCAGATACAGCGCTAAAAGACACTGAAGAGCGGTCCATAACCGACACGCTACTTATAACTACAGAACTTTTATAATGCATGTACATTTGTACTATGGCAGAAGAGTTTTTACCCTATCACCACCCTGTTTCCTTCTTAGATGATCAGGAACTATTACACGCAAGTGATGATTTAAATGAGCTATTTCAAGGCCGGAGATCTGTCCGAGAATTCTCAGACAGACCCATCCCAAAAGGCGTCATTGATAACCTAATAAAGATAGCCGCATCTGCCCCTAGTGGAGCTCACAAACAACCATGGACATTTTGCGTGGTATCCTCGGCTGAGTTTAAAAGTAAGATCCGCGAAGCTGCCGAAAAAGAGGAATTTACTAATTATAACGGTAGAATGAGCCCTGAATGGCTTAAAGATTTGGAGAAATTTGGCACCGATTGGCAAAAGGACTTTCTCACCACCGCACCCTATCTCATCATTGTATTCAAAAAGTCCTACGATGTAGAATCCGATGGAGGTAAAGCCAAAAACTACTACGTAAATGAGAGTGTAGGCATAGCTTGCGGTTTCTTACTCTCTGCCATTCATCAGCTAGGTTTAGTGAGTCTCACACATACTCCAAGCCCTATGAATTTTTTAGCTGAGCTACTGGATAGACCTGTAAACGAAAAACCTTTTTTACTCATCCCGATAGGCTATCCATCAGAACATGCCACCGTGCCTAACCTAGCACGTAAGCCGTTAGGTGAAATTATGTCGAACTATTCGTAAATTTGCACCCTACAATGGCAAAAATAGAAGTAAACGGGGAGACACTAAATGTGCAACGCACAAATCAAGAACTTTTACTGAATGAGGAAAGTGTCGCACACGATCTGATTTCTCTGCCAGACGGCACCTTTCATCTCACTGTAGAGAATAAGTCCTACATGATAGCAGTATTAGAAAAAGATACCGCTACCGGTGCAATGACTCTATCTATAAATGGCCGCGTAGTAAAAACTACCCTTCACAATAAATTAGCAGAACTGCTTAAGCGAATGGGTATGGAATCTGGTAAGAAAAAACTGAAAGAAATGAAGGCTCCTATGCCAGGATTAGTACTGGAGGTATTAGTAGCTGCTGGAGATACTGTCACAGAGGGTCAGGAACTTTTAGTCCTAGAGGCCATGAAAATGGAAAATGGAATAAAATCACCACAAGAAGGGACTATCGCTTCTGTAGAGGTGCAGAAACAAGACAAAGTGGAAAAAAATCAAATTCTTATAATTTTTGATTAAAAATACCCCTCCCAAAATCTAACGTTCATGCATACTTCATCTTCCTGTAGTAAAACAGTTATAAAAATCAAGCAATGCAAAAAACACTTACCATTTTACTCGTTCTTTTCACCGCCACACTCTTTGCTCAAAATGACTTAGACCAAGCGAAAGCACAGCTTGCAAAAGCAAAAACAGACCTTGCATATCACGACTCTCTTGTAAAAGCAGCAAAAGCAAAAGTGGTGGCACTTACGCCTCCCAAATATTGGAAAAAAGGTGGGTTTGCCGCACTTAACTTCAACTCCCTAGGCCTTACAAACTGGGCTGCTGGTGGTGTTTCCTCCAACTCTATTTCTGCATTGGGCAATATTTACCGAAATTACAAGAAAGACAAGGTAGAGTGGGTAAATAACCTTGACCTTGCTTATGGATTAATCCAAAATGACGGAGAGACTTTTCGTAAAAATGAAGATAAGATAGACTTCCTGACAAAACTAAATTATGGCATCACAAAAAAACTTTCGTACTCTTCATTATTGAACTTCAAATCACAATTTGCTCCTGGCTTTGATTTTACCAACGAAGATGTTCCGGACGCAGACAGAATAGAAATATCAAAATTTCTTTCTCCAGCATACCTAACTACATCTGTAGGATTCAACTACAATTTCACAGATTATTTATCTGTATATTTATCTCCAGCTACGGGTAAATTTACCTTCGTCACGGATGATTCGATAGCTGCTCAACGTGTCTATATTCCTGCTACATTAGACGACGAAGGAGTGCAGTTTTACAATGACAACTACCGTGCAGAGTTCGGGGCATTACTAAATGCTCGCTTTTCAAAAGATCTTACAGACAAAATCAATCTAACTTCTACACTGAACCTATTCTGGAACTATAC
>DNHN01000153.1 GCA_003485825.1 Bacteroidota bacterium
CCGTTAACAATTTGGTGCTTCTTTTTAACTGCAATAATTGGTGTTGTCTCTTTTCCAGTTTTGTTATCTGCAGCCTTAATGCTTATCATGGATAGAAGTTTTGGAACATCCTTCTTTCTATCTGATATTTATATTGCTGGAGAAGTTTTACACAATCAAGGGGGATCTCCGGTTTTATTTGAGCATTTATTTTGGTTCTTAGGTCACCCAGAGGTATATATTATCATTATGCCAGCATTGGGTATTACTTCTGAAGTAATTGCAATCAACTCTCGTAAACCTATTTTCGGGTACACTGCTATGGTCATATCACTATTAGGTATCGCATTCCTATCCTTTATCGTTTGGGGGCACCATATGTTTATTACAGGAATGAATCCTCTACTAGGTGCAGTATTCTTGGTAACTACGCTAATTATTGCAGTTCCATCTGCGGTTAAGACATTCAACTACCTCGCTACGCTATGGAGAGGAAACATACGATTTACAAATGCTATGATGTTTGCTATCGGACTTGTTTCATTTTTCATATCTGGAGGACTGACAGGTATCTTCTTAGGTAACGCTACCTTAGATATTCAATTACACGATACCTACTTCGTAGTAGGTCACTTCCATATCGTTATGGGTTGTGCAGCTATATTTGGAATGCTAGCAGGTATCTACCACTGGTTCCCAAAAATGTTCGGAAGAATGATGAACAAACCTCTAGGTTATATTCACTTCTGGTTAACATTTATTTCTGCGTACTTGGTGTTCTTCCCTATGCACTTTATCGGTTTAGCTGGTGTACCACGTAGATATTATGCATTCACTTTGCTTCCTGAGTATGGTGTTTGGGCAGATGTCAATGTGCTTATGACTCTTGCCGCTATTTTAGGTGGATTAGCTCAGCTAATATTCATATACAATTTCTTCTCTAGCATATTCATTGGTAAAAAAGCAAGTCAAAATCCTTGGCAAGCAAACACTTTAGAGTGGACAACTCCTGTGGAGAGAATCCACGGTAACTGGCCAGGTGAAATACCTACAGTGTACCGTTGGGCATACGATTACAGTAATCCTGACTACGATGAAGATTTCAAAATGCAGAATGTTCCTGACGAAGGTCATGAAGTAGAACTATTTGAAACAAGCAAAAAAGCTGCTCCATCTACACAAGATGAACCAGTGGAGGAGCGAACTTCTTTATTCAGTCTTATACGCAACTGGTTTAAGCCACGTATAGCGTAAGTAAAAATGTATTCAAAAAAGCCGTACCCAAGTGAATCCGGGTACGGCTTTTTTTTTGGAATCACTATCTACACGAATCATGCAAAAGACTAATTCATACCTCAAACTCAACTGGTTATCTATCTTTCTGATATTTATGCTCTTTGTGATTGGTGGACTTGTACGCAGCACAGGAAGTGGTATGGGTTGTCCGGACTGGCCTAAGTGTTTCGGAGAGTACATCCCTCCAACCTCAGAGGCTGATTTACCCAATGACTATGAATCATTTTTTAAAGAGCAACGCATAACTAAAACGAAAAGGTTCACGGCGTTACTGGATGCCATAGGATTAAAAGAAAAAGCACAAGAAATACGATCAAGCGGTCAGCTTCACGAGACCCATCAATTCAATGTAGTAAAGGCCTACGTAGAATATATCAATAGACTCTGGGGTGCATTTACAGGAATCATTGTGTTTATCTGTTTCATACTGAGTATAAAATACATACGCACTAACTCAAAGGTTTTTTGGTTCACCTTATCAGGCTTTATTTTTGTTTTTGTCAATGCACTTCTCGGAGCCGTAGTCGTTAATAGTAACCTTATTGGAGGAATCGTCACACTCCATTTTATAGCAGCATTTGCCAGTATTGCATTTTTTATTCTTGCAAGGAGGTATGCTCTACAAGAACCTTTTACACACGTAGATTCATCCACTAGAAAAGTAGGTATCTCTTTACTTATACTTAGCAGTATACAGGTAGTCTTGGGTGCAGAAGTTCGCGAACTTTATGATATGGTGGTACCCATAGCTACTACTACACAACGTATAAATGCAATGTATCCTACATTTCAGTGGCACGCCATTTTAGGAGCAATCGTGTTAGCTGTAAGTATCTATCAATATATCAAGCTACCAAAACGCAATAAAATAAGTAACTCCGCTAAATGGATAATGTTATTAAGCATTGGCCAAATGGTATGGGGGCCACTTGCGCTTTTAGAGTTCAGTGCATCTATTTCAAAACTGTTCCATATAAGTTTAGGTGCAGGTATATTCATACTTCAGTTTTATATTTGCAGTACGTTTTTAAACGCCTCAAAAGAGCACTAACAACACCTTGAAATCAGCCAGTATACACACTGAATCCATGGGCATAAAAGCCAAACTAAAAGACTACAGTCAACTGATAAAGTTTAGGCTCACCTTTACGGTGGTACTTTCCTCTATTTTCGGATATCTTATTGGTTATTCTGACACCTTAAATTGGACAGAATTATTCGCTCTGATTATTGGAGGTTTTTTAGTCGTAGCATCGTCTAACGGTCTGAATCAGATTGTAGAAAAAAACTACGATATACTCATGACACGTACAGAAAACAGACCTCTAGCTCAAAACCGAATGGGTGTTATGGAGGCGGCTATATTTTGTACCATCACCGGCATCGTAGGCGTTTATCTTCTTGGTTACTACCTCAATACCTATGCTGCTATTTTGGGTATTGGTTCACTGATAAGTTACGCTTTTCTATATACACCTCTAAAAAGAGTATCTAGTGCGGCCGTGTATATTGGAGCTATTCCAGGAGCTATTCCTCCTTTATTGGGGTGGGTGGCAGCCACTGGTAGGTTTTCTGCCGCTGCAGGTATTTTATTCCTGATACAATTCATCTGGCAATTCCCTCACTTCTGGGCTATTGCTTGGGTTCTAGATGATGATTATAACAAAGCAGGTTACAGATTACT